>DATCAX010000126.1:0-11482 GCA_036512375.1 Candidatus Angelobacter sp.
AGCCAGGAAAGCTACGCAGGTCCCGACTGTGAGAGTGGAAATCCATGGCGTACGGAATCTAGGATGGACGACGCTGAACAACTCGGGCAAAAGTCCGTCGCGAGACATGGAAAAAAAGACGCGTGATTGCCCCAGCAGCATGACCACAATCGTGCTGCTCAGCCCCATGAGCGCGCCGATTTTCACCATCAGGCTGCCCCAGCCAACACCGGTCTTGTCGATGCCAACGGCAAGCGCATCGCGGACGTTGAGAAATTTGTAGTTGACCAGGCTGCAAAGGACGCCAACAACAAGTATGTAGAGAATTGTGCAGACGACCAGTGAACCGAGAATTCCGATGGGCATATCGCGCGCAGGATTTTTGGCTTCCTGCGCCGCCGTGGAGACCGCGTCAAAGCCGATATAGGCAAAGAAAATTACCGCCGCACCCCGGCTTACACCGGACCATCCATACTGGCCGCTGGTGCCGGTGTTTGGAGGCATGAAAGGATGCCAGTTAGCCTTCATCAACTCCGGATGATTGAGCAGATAATGGCCTCCCACGGCGACAAACACAATCAGAACGCAAACTTTTATATAAACAATGGCTGTATTGAAATTGGCTGACTCTTTAATGCCGATGACGAGAATGAGAGTCGCAATCATGATGGCAAGGAAGCCAAATAAGTTGAAAGCGCCGAACTGATGCGGCAATCCTGAAGCGTTGATTTCGCCGGACTGAATCTTGGGCATCAGCAGGTTTGCCGGTTCCCAGTGATTGTTATAGAAAATAAATTCATCCCAGCGCGTTCCGGCCAAAGATGCCGGAAGCTTGATGCCAAAGTCGCCCAGCAGGCTTAGCAGATATCCGCTCCATCCGGAAGCTACCGTGGCGGCGCCAAAAGCATATTCCAGCACCAGGTCCCAGCCGATGATCCAGGCAAAGATCTCTCCCAGCGAAGCGTAGCCATATGTGTAGGCAGAACCGGCAACAGGAATGGCGGAAGCAAATTCCGCGTAGCACAGCCCGGCAAAAACACATCCGGTGGCTGCCAGGACAAACGAGAGGATGATGGCTGGACCGGCAAATTGCGCCGTGGCAGTTCCGGCGAGAACAAAAATTCCAGTGCCGATAATCGCGCCTATGCCGAGCGCAATTAGATTATTGACGCCGAGCGCCCGCTTCAGGCTGTGCTCGCCTGTTTCGTGAGCTTCGTCCAGGATGACTTTTAGAGATTTGGTGGCTAGCAGATTGGCCATGCAGCAAGACCTTTCGTATAACGATAGACGCGGTCGAAGCAAAAAAGACTTGTCATTCTAAAACAAAACCCTCTGCCGGAGCAGAGGGTTTGAGCTTGCGCGAACTAGTCCAGAGTTTAGACGCCGGTTTCCAGCTTGCTGTGTTTCTTGCCGTAAGCAAAATAGAAGACCAAGCCGATCACCAGCCAGACAATCAGGCGCACCCAATTCGTCCAGCCCAGGCCGTAAATCATGGCGCCGCATACGATGATGCCAAGGATCGAGACCAAAGGCAGAGCCGGAACGGTGAACGCGCGTGGTAAATCCGGCCGGCGGACGCGAAGGATCCATACGCCTGCACATACCAGGATGAAAGCAAACAAAGTTCCGATGCTGGTCATCTCGCCAACGATGCTATCGGGAAGAAAAGCGGCGAAGAGCGAGGTGAAGACAAAAAACAGCATGTTGGACTTCCACGGCGTTTTGTACTTGGGGTGAGGTTCAGAGAAAACCTTCGGGACCAGGCCATCTTCGCTCATAGAAAAGAAGACGCGCGACTGCCCGTACAACATCACGAGAATGACCGAAGAAAAACCGGCCAGAATCGCGAAGGTGACAAGCTTCGACATCCACTCATAGCCGATCATGTATTTTGAAATCGCAAACGCGACCGACGCTTCTTTGCCGGCAGTGCGGAAGTCCTGGACTGTGGCCACTCCGCTTAGCACATGCGAGAACGCAACGTAGAGAATGGTGCAGATCACAAGCGACCCAAGGATTCCAATGGGCATATCGCGCTTGGGGTTCTTGGCTTCCTGGGCGGCGGTGGAGACGGCATCAAATCCGATGAAGGCAAAGAACACCACGCCCGCCGCGCCCAGAATGCCCATGATGCCGCCATAGGCATGCGTTACGCCTTGATCCGTGGTATAGGTGGTGGCCGCCGGAATATACGGGGTGTGGTTGGCCGGGTTCATGAATCCCCAGCCAATAAAAATCACCATGACTACGATGGCAACTTTGGTGATCACGATAATGCTGTTGACCACGGCCGATTCCTGCGTGCCGCGAATCAGCAGCGCTGACAGTATCAGCAATATGAAAACGGCCGGAAGATTCATGATGCCATGAACGCCCGCGTCGGCGCCCATTCCGGTCTCAAACGGCGAATGGTACCACTGGTACGGAATATGCCAACCCACGTACGCAAGCACCCGGTTGAAGTACTGGCTCCACGCAATGGCGACCGTTGCCGCGCCAACCGCGTATTCCAGCACCAGGTCCCAGCCAATGATCCATGCAATGAACTCACCCATGGTGGTGTAAGAGTATGTGTATGCGCTGCCGGCGATGGGAATCATTGAGGCAAATTCCGCGTAGCAAAGTCCGGCAAAAGCGCAGCCAATGCCTGCCAGGATGAAAGCCAGGGTTACTGACGGACCCGCACGCTCAGCGATGGCTGCAGCCGTCCGCACAAAAAGACCTGCGCCGATGATGGCGCCAATTCCCAGTGCCACCAGAGAGACGGAACCGAGGGTTCGCTTGAGCGGCGTCTTGCTGGCGCTTTCCATGAGGCCATCAATTGATTTGGTCCGAAACAATGAGCCTGAAATTTCAGGCCTCTGAATTTGAGTTCCCATCGTTAAGCCCTTCCCTCTTGTGAAATAGCGGCGCTCCGCCGTGACCAGATGAAATATACCGGAATCCCCAGCAGGACGATGATCAAGCCCGGCCATGTGTATTGCGGTTTGTAGCGCAATAATACGACATCGATGAATAAAGCCATCACAATATAAATGGCTGGCAGCACCGGATAGCCGATGGCGCGATACGGCCGTTCGGCCTGGGGCTGCGTGCGTCGTAAAACGAACAGGCCCGCGATGGTCAATATGTAAAAGACCAGAACGGCAAAAATGATGTAGTCCAGCAGTTGCCCGTAGCTGCCGGAAAGGCAGAGAACGCAGGTCCAAATTCCCTGCACAATCAGTGCGTTCTTCGGCGTCAGATACCTGGGATGGACTTTGCCGGTGGATTTAAAAAACAGCCCGTCTTTGGCCATAGCGTAATACACACGAGCACCGGAGAGAATCAATCCGTTGCAGCAGCCAAACGTCGAAATCAGAATGGCGATGGCCATCAGCCCCGCGCCGGGAGCGCCAAACATCTGTTGCAATACCGCGGTGCCCACACGATCTGAAGCTGCGTACTTAACGCCGCGAGCGACCACGTCAGTGCCTGCGGGATTGCCGTCAAATGGCAGGTGCGCCAGAAAGATAAAGTTCGCCGCAACGTAGAGAAGAATAACCACACCGGTCCCAATCGCCAGTGAGAGCGGCAAATTGCGCTTGGGATTCTTCACCTCGCCGGCTGTAAAGGTCACGTTGTTCCAGGCGTCGGCGGAGAAGAGCGAGCCGACCTGCGCGACGGCCAGAATCGTTAGCGCGCCGACGAACGGCCCCGCTGCGGTGCCTGTGGCGGAGTGCGGAAAATCCATCCGCCAGAAGTTCCCAAAATTCGCTGCGATGGCCTGGGCGTTGCGGCCAATGAAAATGCCCGCAATCACCAGACCCGCCAGCGCCGAAACCTTGGCAATGGTAAACAAGTTCTGCACGGCCGCGCCCAGCTTGAGTCCAAAAATGTTGAGCACGCTCAGGAAGATCACAATCACAATGCCGCAAAGGTTCTGCGTGTTCAGGCCCACATCCATATTGCCCAGCACCATTGGACCAACGTTGATCGGGGGAACGTGAGCAATGTGCAGAATCCAGTGATCGGCGGCAACGGACGGAAAAAAATATCCCAGAAACTTGCCGAAGGCCACACCCACGGCGGCCACCGTCCCGGTCTGGATTACCAGAAACAGCGTCCATCCATAGAGAAAGCCCCAGAGCGGCCCCAGCGATTCGCGCAGGTAGACATACTGTCCGCCCGCCTTGGGCATCATGGCAGCGAGTTCGCCATAAGAGAGCGCGCCAACGATCGTCATAAAGCCGGTGACCAGCCACGCGCCAATCAGCAGCGCGGGAGAGTTGACCTCGCGGGCAATCTCCGCCGACACAATAAAGATGCCGGAGCCAATCATTGACCCCATCACCAGTGTGGTGGCGCTGGTTAGTCCCAGCCCTTTGACTAATTCAGGCGCAACGGCGGCCTGAGGCGGCGTGGTGTGAACTTCCGCGGATGAAGACATATTGTTCTGTATGTTTTACCCCAAAACGCGCAGAAAATCCGCAAATGCTTTGCCCGGGGACTCAAGAAGGTCAGAAATCACAGCCACTGCGTCTGCGCCCGCATCTTTTACCTGACGGCAATTCTGGCGGGTAATGCCGCCAATCGCGACTAAGGGTTTCCGCGCAGCCTGCCGCGCCTGCCTCACCCCTTCCAGCCCCACCACCGGATCAGGATTGGCCTTTGACACTGTGGCAAAGACCGGCCCAATCGCAACGTAGTCGACCGGGAGGGCGTCAGCTTCGTGGACTTGGGCAAGGTTATGGGTGGAGAAGCCGATGACTCGACTCTTTCCATCCTTCACCTGATCGAAAATCTTCCGCGCCGCCGCTGGTGAAAGATCGTCTTGTCCCAAGTGTACTCCGTCGGCGTTGGCGGCAAGGCAGATGTCAACTCGATCATTAATGATCAGCGTGGCCCTGTCCAGCGTCACCCGACGCAACTCCCGCGCACAACTCAGAAACCGCCGCGTGACATTGTCCTCAGTCAGGCCATGCTCTGCCGATGGCTGAGATTTGTCGCGCAGCTGGATCAGCGTCGCGCCCGCCACGATCAGCTCTTCCGCGTACCGCATGATCGCCAGGATAGGATCCGGCGCCGTAGCGAACCAGGAGAAGTCAATCACAGGGTAAAGCGGGGGCAGGTGATATTGCATCATCGATGGCAAAAAGATTGTATCGAAAGCAACGTGCCCCAGCTTCCATGGAAAAGAGAAAAGTATGGGGCCACGCACGACAGCTGCGCCCTGCGTTCCCCGTGAATTTTATTTACGGCTTCGCTGCGACTGCCTTGTCAGGCAGTTGGTTCGTCGCTGTTCCTCCGCCGCCTGAGGGTGATTCGAACAGATCAATGCCAAATCGTTTGGCTACGGCCTTGAGACCGGCGGCGCCACCTACGCCGGCAAGAATTGCAATCATGACGGCGCTCAACTGATTATGAAAAAACGCCGCATTCAAGTTGGGCAGTCCCACCCAGACGTACAACCATGTCACCGGCAGCGCAACAATGATTCCGGTCGCCAGGCTGCCCATAATTCCTTTCTGCTTGCGATCAAGATGGTTTACCAGCGCGCCCGCAGCTCCGCCCAGCATGCAGAAGAGCAGCAACAACAGGCCCGTGATCTCCACCTTCTGCGTGATTGGAGGAAAGCCCTGTACGGCTGCTTCTATGGTCACCGTTCCCAGGGCTGACGGCGTAATGCTGGTGCTGAAGTCCATTGCTCCGGGACTTGTCTTGTCCTCAGCCGGGACCATGCGCAGGTGCGCCGAGTTTACGCTGAACCGATACGAAAGCGGCGTGCGGGCGGGCACCGGCGTAGCGTTCTGGTCCACAAAGCGTACGGCCACCGTTCCCATCTCCACAATATTCATGCGGGAAATCGGGTTGGCAAATGCAATCCCCACGATTGGATCCCCAAAATCCACGGTCGCCACGGCCTGCTCCATTCCTGCAATGGCAGGCGAGGTGTGCGTGATGGTCACCTTCGCCTGGTCGGCCGACTGGCGTGACGTCCACCGAGCTTCAGTCTCAAATTGACCGCGCGGAATAGTTACCATTGCTTGATCCAGCTGCCCTTGCGATACCGCAAGCCACACGCGAACGTCCGTTGTTTGCGGTGAGAGCAGAAACACGGAAACGCGCGCCGCGGACGTTCCGTCAGCCCGCACCTTGCCGTCACCCTCGCCTGAAACTTTCAGAATAATGTCTGACTGCGCAGCCGGCTGTGGTGCAGGCGCAGCTTGCGGCTGGGGTTCATAAGCCGCCAGCACCAGTCGCGGTCCCGGCAGAAATCCTTGTGGCTTAGGCGCGGGTTGGGTTGCCTTCTTCGTCTTCTCCGGCGCAATCTTCTCCGGCAGCGTCGCGCTCTTCTTCATCACCATATGAGGTGATTGCACCGTCGTCGCCTGGGCCGGCGTTGACACCATCAGATAATTGCTGCCACTCTTCAGATGGTCATTCGCTTCCCGCACTTCCAGTTTCCACAGCCCGGCTTGTCCGGGCGTAAGGGAAATCTCCGCTGAACTGGTATGGGCGCCGATCGTCACCTTCTGTGTTTGTTCAACGTCTGAAGGCGTTTTGGTCTTTACCTCAACCGATACCGGCTCCGACGCATTCACCAGTTCGTTCCGGGCGTTGCGCAGCTCAACTTTGATCTTCGTCGGCATACCCGGCTGGACGCCTTGTTGCACCGGCTGAACATCCACTTCGAATGGTTCGTTGTTGGCCCTTGCAGCGGCCACACGGTACTGCTGTTGGAGCAGGGGAAGAGCGGGCTTGTTCTGGGCAACCTGATTTTGCAGCGCCGGGTTTTGGGGCGCTTGGTTCGGGGCAAGCTGGCTCTGGGCCTGGACGCCCCAGGCTGCCGCAGAAAGCATCGCGCTTGCACAAACGGTGATCGTGAAATGACGAAGAAACGGGTTCATACTTAAACTCCTTGCAACTGCTGTTACCCGGCGCAACTATCCCACCAGTGTGGCGCCGCACCAAGCATGGAATCACGGCCGAATATGGTGACTCTTGTACGGTACGTCGATAACAACGCCATACAGTTACCCCCACCTTTTTAGTAGTGAATCTGGAACGCCAATCGTTTCAGGAGAAGGTCAATCTAAAGGTACCCTCCCCCCACCCGTCGACTAGGATTCCAAACGATTTGCACAACTCATCCCCGCCGATGTTCGTGTGGCACCGCCGCCCTCGGCGGTGAATTTCGTTCTGAATGAATGTCATCCGTGTTCATCAGTGGTAAGGTTTTTAGGGGCTTCTGATCACCATGTCTCCAGATCCAGGGGTACCCCCCTCCCATACCCATCCCAGATTGGCGTGGGTTTGGGTGATAGTCATCCCAAGCCATCCAGATTGGCGTGCGTTTCAGCGATTCGCCTCAATTTGGCGTGGGGTTAAACAAATTGCCCCTGTGTGTTCCGCAGCCTGCCCTGAGCGACCTTTTTGGGAGTCGAACGGGTGTCCCTTGTGGTTAAGGGTTTTGGGTTCTGGCTAATTGCCAATTGCTAGCTGCTTATTTTCAAAGACCTAACTTCTTCCCAGCCCTGAGGCGGTGCTAGAGGGTAGGACATTTCTGCTTCAAAATCAATCGCGAAATAGGACATCTTGACAACGCCACATCCAGAAAACACTCCATCTTTCAGGCAGTTGCTTGGGCTGAGTGCTGCCGCTAAATGCATCGCCGAAAGGAGTGCTAACCATCGGGCTCGCTTTGGATAAACTTTGATCCATGAGCATAACGAACATAAGTGGTTCAGCACATGGCAAAGCTGGTGTTAGCGTCACGGCTCGCCTGAAGCATCACTTCTCAAAACAACATTTGCGTGCAGCCGAATTCTTTGCTGAGCAGGTACAAACCCTAAATGCGAACCTTCAAACACATAACGAGACTCAGCAGTTACAGCATCGTGCATATGTCACGGGCGCCGTCTTATCGGCAGTGGCGTTCCTTGAGGCTTCAATCAACGAGCTTTATTTGTGCGCTCTGGACGGAGATGCGACAGCTCTCCCCTCTTTCGACGCACATCTGTTTGCTTTGTTTACTCAGTTTTGGGAGGATGTTGAGAAATTCCCTCTACTCCACAAATACCAAGTTGCTTTGACTCTTGCTGGCAAGAATCGTTTTGATCCAGGTAGTCCACAGTACCAGGATACCGAGAGCCTAGTGAAGCTGCGAGATTGCCTTGTTCATTACAGGCCTGAATGGGATGATGAGAGTGGACGTCATCAAAAGCTCGAGAACCGACTCAAGGGCAAGTTTGGTCTTAACAAATATGTCGCGGAAAGCGCTCTCTGGTTTCCTCATCAATGCCTCAGTGACGCATGCGCGGGCTGGGCGGTTGCAACCGCCCGTAACTTTTCGAATGAGTTTTGTAAGGAGCTCGCGATCCCACAACGGGTGATCTAGCAGAAGAGACTTGCGGGATAGCATTTTTGAGTTACGGAAATCCAAGCTGGTTTGGCTGGGTGCCAGATAGCGCGCGGCTGCACTTCGGCGACTCGCTAGGTTGCGCCTGTACGCCGATGAGCCGGCATAGACGCGATGACCGTTTGCTGCGATGAATCGTCCCAAAAATAATAGATGCGCAGACACCGCTTAGGGTCGTGGGTATTTCCTCCATTCTTGATATGCCATTCCACACTCCATGTCTTGCCTTGCCATTCAAAGTCAAATTGATCAGCGCCAGTGTGCGCGTTAACAATTCCAGGTTCGAGAATGCGGTCCCTCAAAGACCCATCCGAGCCACCGATCTTTGCTTCCCTGAAATCATTTGCGAGCCACAGTAGACTTCTTGCCGCAAGTTTGACGTCGTCGAACAAAGCAGATTTCGTGCCTCTTCTTGCTTGCGGGGTGAGCAAGATACGCCCTGCCAGTTCGTCATCACACCAGTCGCTGAAGGTGCTCCAGTCATCGGGAAGGGCAACTCGTGCATCTGGAGCTTCACCAGACGTTCTGATCTGGGTCAACAACTGTTGGATACGAAATCCTGCTGCTTTGAGCTGCGACTCTGCCGTTTCGGCGCGTTCCTCCGCCTGTGCATGAAGCCGAGAGAATTCTTCTTGCCATCTTCCTGCTTCTTGCAAACCTGCTTCGAGGAGGTCAATTTGCTGTATCGATGTTGCGAGGCGCTCCTGTTCCGTGGCGCCAATCTTGCCAAGTTCAAGTTGTTTCTTCTTCAGTTCTTGCGCCTTTAACGGCGCGAAAGGCAGGACATCAATACCAAGTTGCAGCCGTCTAACGCTCCCGGTTGCGGCGATCCACCGCAACCGCGTCAGGGCGGCTTCAGGACCGCCAGGGGAGGATAATCGCTCGGGAAGAATTAGATCGTGTCCTCCAAAAGGATTCGCGTCCTCGGTGAAACCTGGAAGATACACCCGTGCTGCTCCTTCATATACAGATAGCTTCTTTCCAAAACGTTCGGTTAATGCCCAGCTGACCGGTGAGGACACCACAGCGACCAGTGCCAATCCGGCGGAAGCCTTCGCCAGAGTCAATGCGTCCACCAGAGGGGTTTCAGGGGCGGCTGAGCTAGAGGGCACGCTCAGGGCAATAATGGGTAATTTTCGGGACGGATTCAAGAGCGCTTCGATAAAAAGTCTTGCGTGATCCTCCGAGCGAATCACGACCGGTTTTGAGGTCAAACGGAAGTTGCCTGCAAACAACCCCGGCGAGCGGATCAAGTGGAGCACAACACCAGGTACATGGGGCTCTATTGCTAGCGTTGGTTCTGGAGAACCGACTATCAGTCTAAGTGTGAATTTGCCGCGCCCACCGGCTTGGCTAGCAACCGCAATCTCTGTGGTCCAAATTCTTCCTGCAACACCCTTGTCTGGATCCTCAGCTCGTATTCCCCAAATATCGATATCGTCGGATGTCAGACGAACCGCGGAACAGTTTCTCCCACCCGACAAGTGGTCAAACGAATCGTGACTCCACGCTGCAGTTGGTAGCCTTCCTGCAGTTCTCTGTTCTGCCCATTTGAGTACTTCATTTCGGGCAGCTTCGATTGCCCTTGTGTCATCGAGGGGTAGCATTGCAGAAAGGCGAAGAATCTCATGTTCCGTTATCTAGGGTCGGGGGACTGGCGGATCACTAGCAAAATTGGTTTTCATCGGGGCGGTGTATGGAAATATAATTGGCGCGAACCCCGCCAAATGTCAAGGACATGTTTGAAACTGCAAGGCATCCATAACACAAATAAACTGCGGCACTTGATCACCCGACACCCGGGCGCAACGCCATGTGTCTATTGTTTGTTTTCGTGCCGAGTCGGCGCGAAGGCCGGTTCACCGTGGCCGATCGTGAAGCCGTGAGCGCGTGGCTGGGACGTGAGTCGCACATGCCAAGGCCCGCACACGTGATGACCGAAGTCGCCGACATGGCCGCGGCGGCCAAAGAGTCGATTGGGGCGGTGCGCAAGCGGATGCGCGGCGAGAAGAACCGCAAAACTTAAGACCCGTTCAACCTTGCTTTTCATTGTGACAAGCATAGAAGCCATCGAATACCTGCACACGACACCAGTGTACGTCATCATTGGGCTTTGAACGGCATAGTGAAATTGCCACGTGGAGATTACATTGAATGTCAGGTACAGCCTAGGGAAAGATCGGTACTAGTGCTATGCAGGGATGTTCCAAAATGGAACATCCCTGTATTTGAGTATTCTTATTTTCCCAAAGTAGGAATGTTTGAATGGAACAAAGTAACTTTTCCACCTATTCGGATACCACATCTACTATAGGATATTTTTGCGGTAAAAATGTTTCGTTGGAGGATACTATGAAAACCTGGACGTTACGGGGCGCCATGCTGGCGGTAGTTCTCGTTGGCGTAGTGGCTTTGGGCTTACCTGCCAAGGCTAAAGCTTATTATTGTTGTTATGGAGCTTACTGTGAGACAAAAACAAGTGCCGGCAGTTGTGGGGGAGCCGATGCCTGCTGGTGCTACGGAGCAGATGGATCAGAGAAATACGATGCAATCGACTGCGCGTTTATGTAGGTAGAATAGCGCGGCGATTTAACAATTACCCTGATTATATCCAAACTCGCTGCCATGCTAATACCATGGGCGAGTTTGGTTTCACCTCAACCGGAAAACTGGAAATTGCTATCATGCGCTTTTTTGACGTGTTGCTTTGTGTGTGCCTGTTGATGCTCGCGGCATTTATCGTGCGCCGGGACATTCAAGATATCCGCGAGTTGCGCCGCCAGGATAGGCGATTGGTTACGTCCTATAATTTCCCGGTATCTCCGCGGTCCGTTGTTGGCTATGACCGCCAAGGCCAGCGGATCGCCATGCTGCCTTTGGGATTCAAGCGCATGGCGCTTTTCGTAATCCACGGGGCAAAACTGCAGGCAGATATCGATTTCTGGAACCAGGCTGCGCAACAGAACCGCTCGGCTGAAGTTGAATTTGTCGGCGTCTGTGACGATCTAATGTGCATCGATAGCCTGAAGAATGACCCGGGAAAGGCGCATTTCACATCAGTCCTGTTCGGCGACTACTATGCAATGGGAACAATTCTAAAAG
>DATCAX010000127.1:0-2633 GCA_036512375.1 Candidatus Angelobacter sp.
TGAGTGTCTCATCCCGTAGGTCTGGTTTCCTGAGGAGCGTTCTTAGGCGGTTTATTGCCCGCAAGCTTGTTGGGCGGCAGCTTGCCGTGAATGTCAATGATCAGCCGGTAAGGATTGGGCAACAGGAACGCGGAATATTCAGCGACATCGTCAACGTCAAGCACCACTCGAGCCATGTTGAGCTTGTATTGCGCCACGCGGATCTTGTGCAGAAAGCCCGCGTCCACTTCAAAGCTCTTGCCCACCAGTTCAGAGGCCAGCTTGGTGCCATACAGGTCAAAGAAAATACGGTCCGGATGCGGCACGCGTCCAGCCTGGTACTTCACTTCCTGCTCCAGATCAATGGCGATGCGCGTGTAATCTCCGGTGGACCAATGGCGGATGGCGGTGAGCCGGGCCAGATGATGCGATTGTGAGTCATTGCTTACAGAAGCGGCGTCCTGTTGCTGTGGCTGCGCAGGCGCGTCGGGGGTGTCATCCGGGGCGGGGGCTTTAGCAGCTTCTTCCGCTGCGCGCAAAGTTTTTGCCCGCTCGGGCCGTTGCCTCTTGGACGCTTTAGCCTGGAAGGGACTTTTTGCGACCGATGGATTGTCGATCTCGGCAATAGCTTTGCGTGCTTCCTGCGCGCGGGAATTGCCGGGATAGCGCTTTACGAAATCTTCGAAGGTGGCTTTGGCTTGCTTGCTGTCATCCAGATCATCGCGATAAATTTCGCCGATGGTGAAAAGGGCCTCAGCTCGTAACTTGCTGCCGGGATATTCGCGGCGGAGGAATACCAATTGGCCAATTGCATCTTTGAAACTCTTGGGATCGCTCAGGAGCCGGCCCTGGTCCTCAAGCAACTCCGCCACCGCCTGCACGGCGATATCGGCCTTGGCTAGACTTGGCGCGGTGTAATACACCTTGCGGTAGGCGTCGATTACTTTCTGGAAGTCGTGGCGGGCGCGCTGTGCCTCAGGCTTGCTTTCCAGCGAGTCGCGCATGCGTTCAGCGGTTTCTAACTGGGCGCGGGCAGCCTGTTTTTTCTGTGCCACGGTGCGCGCAAAGGTACTGACCGGCGCCAACAAAATGCAGGCCAGTGCGCAAACGACCGTTTTCCGCGTGAGAGTTCTGGGTCCGATGTTCATTACAGCTATTTCAAAGCACCCTTACAGAATAAACCCGAAGCCGCGTTAATCGTTGTTGGAAAACATGCGGTGACCTTCTGAGTCACGTGTCTCCACCAGTCGCGGCCTCAAGGCCGCTCCGTGATAGAGGTCTGTGATTCTCTTCACATAATCACGCGTCTCGCGGAAGGGAGGAACGCCGCCGCTCCTTCTTACCGCTCCGCTGCCGGCGTTATAGGCCGCCAGAGAGAGTTCCACGTTCCCATTGTAATTTTCCAGCAGGCTCTTCAGATGGCGAACTCCGGCGTCAACGTTCTGGCGGGGATCAAACGCATTATCCACATTAAGCGACTTCGCGGTGTACGGCATGAGCTGCATCAATCCCATGGCGCCTTTGCGCGAAACTGCCCGCGGATTAAAGTTTGATTCCACTTTTACCACTGCGCGCACCAGGTTCGGATCCACGCCATGGCGTTCGGCCGCCGCATCAATGGCCTTGTCCACGGCCATTGAGTCCACGGGACGACTCTGGGTCAGGTTCTCTGATTTCAGGTCGACCGGCCGGGCTTGCTTCAGCGCCCTGCTGTCATTCATGCTGACGGGCACCGCAACCATGTCATTAACTTCCTGGGCGGCGCGCCGGGCCGCTTTCATGGTGGCGGAAGACGCCAGAGGCACGGCTACCCAGCGGTGCTCTTTATTGCTCCAGTAAACGAGTCCGCTATAGCGCGAAGGCGTGGTTTCAGCGGAACGAGGCTGCCCTGAAGTGATGCTTGCGGTCTGCTGAGCGTCCTGCATTTGCGGAACAATGGTTTGAGGAACAACGGTCTGCGGTTTGGGTTGAGGCTTGGCCTCGTCACTGGCGACCCAGATCGTATGGCCATAAGCATCGTGTGTGGCAACGATGTTCTGAGCTCGGACTGGGCTGCTAGCTACCATCGACGTGGCGCCGATCAGGATGGTAAATAGGTGCTTTTTCATCGGGTTACACTCTTGATATCAGTTTCCGGCGGCTTGTGCCACCTCACTGAAGGCCAATCACCTTTTATTCCAACCTGATACTGAGAAATGACCAGAGGATGCCGATTATAAGACGGTTCCTAACCTGCCACAATCGGCTAAAACTGGATGAATCTAAGGGGTGAATAGGCAGGAAATGCCGGTAAAACACTTAGAAATACCTGCCGGATCGTCCAATTCGGCCAAATGGGGTGAACTGCACTTACAAAACTTAAGTAATTGGGCTGCAAGGATATATCCTGCGCCCATTCTTTGAGATATGGCAATCAACAAACAAGTGAGAGTGCTCTTCTATGCCCTGGCCATCCTGGAGATGATCCTGGTTTCAGCGTTTTATTCCTGGGGACGGGTGGCTCATTAGCGCGGATTGCGGTACCTTGGTGCTCATCTGCCAACGAAGCTGCTGGGCTGAGCAAGATTTTTTTGGCTGCGTCGGCTCCCCGCGATGAGCCGTCGAGCGCCTTCTGCTGTGGCGCATCCAACTGGCATGGTTTAGCCGCGCAAACC
>DATCAX010000128.1:0-5680 GCA_036512375.1 Candidatus Angelobacter sp.
GCCAGGACGCATCGAATGCGACAAATCTGAAGCCGGCAATAGGCGTTCTCGGCACAGGTTCACAAACCATCATCGACAATGCCTTGTTTCGCCCAGCCAACTATGACGGCGCAACCGGGACTCCAGCTGTATTTGGGTCACCGGCGGTGGGGGTACTCCAACCTTCGGATTTAGGCAGCCTGAGCACGGTGCAAGGAGTACAGGACCTCTCCGATGCTTTGCAATCGGCTGCGGGCTGCAATGCCTCCCCAAGTCCGTCGGGATGCGGCAGTGTGCCGGTCAATATGTCACCCACTACCACACCGCCGATCACATTCATCACTGGCGACTGGAGCAACTGTAACGGCACCGGAATTCTCGTTGTCACCGGCACTCTTACCTGTTCGGGAAACACTAGCTACAACGGCCTTATTTTTGCGATTGGGCAAGGCCATATAACGGGCAACGGCGGCGGCAACGGCAGTTATACCGGAGCAATCTTTCTCGCCAAAACCAAAGACAGCGCCGGTCACGCGCTAGCCGCACTGGGTGAACCCATTTTCGACTGGAATGGTGGCGGCGGCAATGGACTTACGTATGACGGGACCTGGTTCACGCAACTCGCGGGACTCTGCGGATTTAAAGTTGTGGCTTTCCACGAATTGATGAAATGAGGTCAGGCGTTGCAACGGGGAATGGACCATGTTTAGTTTTCTGGCAGTGGAAGGGCTATCGATAACCGTACTCTCGGTTGTTGGCGTGATTGTGATCGCCACCCGGAAAGCGCTCATCTTTGCGGGTCACAAAGAAATCGCCCGGGATGTCAAAGAGATTGCTGCAGATTTCCATGGCCAAGTCTCTCGTGCTGGCGACGAGTTAGTCGTTTCCGCAAATCGCAACAACGTTCCTACCATCCTGCAGTTTTCCCATTCGGAGAACATCACAGCATTCAAGGTCCAGTGCAATGCCCCGGTGAATTTCAGGCTTTTGCTGGCCCGCAAGGGAAGGCGTTTTGCTGACGAAGGAGATTTACAGCGCCTCGACAATCCGCGGCTCGACAACTTTCTGGTTTGCTATACAAGCGACGCGGTTCCGGCCAGGATCTTTCTTGGGTTCCCAGCGGTACAGGAGCAGTTGGAGAAATTATCCTGGTCTTCCGGTATGCTGCTCAGGTTTTCCGGGGGGAAGGTTGAACTTACTGAACCCGCGATTCCTTTTAACCTGGCCGGTCATGTCTTCAACCAATGCGATGCCATGGGCATTCTGGCTGAGGAATGCCGGAAGATGCCTAACGCTGGTCAGGTCGTCGTTGACCGTATCCCGGAGAACAAACAGGCGTGGGGGCTCAAAGCATCCCTTGCGGTTGGAGTTTTCGTCAGCCTCGGTATTGTCCTCTCGATGAACGCGAACGTGAAAGGGGCCACCCTGGAGATTTCCCAGTCAGGCGTTGGGATCGAGGCGGGTGATTCCAAAATTATTCCAGACGTCAAAAACTGGCGGCTCGGGAGAGATGAAGACCTCAACACCTCATTTGTTACGTGGATCGATCCGCGAGGAGAAGGATCCCATTCCAGATTCTCTCTGGCCGCAGATGGCAAGCATGAATCGAATGACAATGCGTATATTCTCACCTCTGAGAAAAACAGCAATATCAAGCGGGTCGTGTGGATTGCGCACCAGCGACTTGTCTACGATTACGTCGGGACTTTGGTCGGCATTGTGAGAATTCCGCAGGATGAGATGGAGCATATGCGATGGTCGGAAGCTGGAACACCGCAGGAATTGCCCGATGGAGACGGACTCTTGGTAGTTCGCGAATATGGCAGTCCGAATGGAGCTTCCATTTTCTTTCTTCACGCCGGAGTTCTTTGTTCCGGTGTACCTGCAGATTACCGAAGTCTTTCATTGAAATAGATTCATTGCCAAACGGGCACCAAGGCCCGGTGGCCCCTGTTCACCTAACGTCTATACCGTCCATCGCGCTACAATTCTGCATGATGGCTGCTGCGTTATCGATCACCAGTCCGACGGCGGCAAAGCGATTTCGCAGGCTCCTGCTGGCTTGGTACGCACAATTCCAGCGCAAGCTTCCATGGCGCGGAGCAACCGACCCCTACCATATTCTGGTATCGGAAATCATGCTGCAACAGACCCGCGTGGCGGTGGTTGAAGACCGCTACAGAAAGTTCATCGCGCAGTTTCCTACGGCGGACCGGCTATCGCGGGCAAAAGAAGAGAGTGTGCTTGCGGCCTGGAGCGGCCTGGGATACTACCGCAGAGCTCGCTCTCTGCATCAGGCGGCAAAAGAAATCGTGCGGCGCGGCTCGTTTCCCGCCACCGCGCCAGAGCTGATGGAATTGCCGGGAGTCGGCCGGTACACGGCGGCTGCTGTGGCCAGCATCGCTTTCGGCGAGCCCGTAGCCGTGGTGGATGGCAACGTCAAGCGCGTGATTGAGCGGGTGGTAAACCGCAAAGCGCCGATCGCATCCCCAACTCCGGAAGAGCGCTACTGGGAAGTTGCGGAGCAGCTTCTGGATAAACGTAATCCGGGGGACTTTAACCAGGCAATGATGGAACTGGGAGCTTTGGTGTGCCTGCCGGCTCAGCCGTTGTGCCATGCCTGCCCCGTCTCTGCATTGTGCGGTGCTCGCGGCCCCATTGAACAAGCCGAGCGCCCAGCGCGCAGGAAGGCGGTCCTGCACTATGCGTTGGCGCGAAAGAACGGTAGCGTGCTTCTGCGCCAGCGGAACAAGCAAAGCTCACTGATGCCCGGAATGTGGGAGCTGCCTGAGATTAAGCCGCTAAGGTATGAGCGCAAATTGCCCATCCTCAAACTTCGCCATTCAATCACGACCACGGACTACACAGTCTTTGTCCATGTTTCAGGCACGAAGGTCGAAACGGGACGGTGGGTTACATTGCGCTCTGTACATCGGTTGCCACTGACTGGACTGACGCGCAAAATCATTAAGGGGTTAGACAATGAATAAAATGGTGGGAGCGCTCTTGATGGGATTGGCAGTGATGGCCGGTAGCGGCGCCACCACGCAGCATCTGGTCGAAGCGGCGTCGGCTGGGGCGAAAGCGCAGCACACGGACGCTTCGGCTTCCGATTGTTCCGCAGAGGCCAATTCTCTTCCTCCAGGCACAAGCCGTGTCTACATTGCGCTTCGCAATGGCAAGGACGGATCTGGTTCTTCCATGGCGGACGCGCGTGACGGCAGCACCGTTGCCGCTTTTGACACGATCCTCCGCTGCTACAGTGAAGGCTGCACAGATCACCAGAATCCGCGTGCATCGGTGACGAAGACGGAAAACCTGGTCGTGTGTCTTGGCCCGGGAACTTTCCGGACCAAAGGCGCTTACGACTTCCTGATCCTGGTGCCTCATAACTCGCAAGAGGGATTTACGATCGGCAAAGGGTGGAAGATCCATGGCGAGGGGGCCGACAAGACCACAGTGCAACTGAGCGCATACCGTCGCTCTACTGACCCAAATGACCAGCGCCTCTACCCTCTTGATACGGGTGGGAATACGGTATTCAGCACAAACTCTGACAACGCTTCTGGTGTAGAGATCTCTGATCTCACGGTGGATGCTAATTTTCCGGAGTTGAAGGGGTATGCCCGCGAGCATGGCGTAAGAGCGCTAAACTTGGAAGCCATCCACTTACGATCAGACCACGGCGGCCACTGGATCCACGCCGTGAAAGTCATTCACGCGGCAGGAGAGCTGGGTGATTTGAGCCCTAAATTTGAGACGTTTCCAGTGTGGATTGTTTCTGTGCAACCAAATGTGTCTCCTTCCGAAAATAAGGGCAACATCATTGAGAACGTTACCATGACGGATTTTCACGGCGGCTTGTGTACAGCGATTGCCGTGGCGAATGCTGTAGGAATTGTGCGGAACAATGTTGTTGATGGATATCAGATTGGCTACGGCGGCTGGTCGATGGGGCCGGTGGTTTTCCTGAATAACACAGCCATCAATACGGAGTATGGATTCAATATCGATAGTCTGGCGAACGACGGAGTAAGGATCGATTCCACCAGGATAATTCATCCACGTAAATATGGGCTTGTGATCGGAGGTGGAGGGGCCTACTCAAATTTCAAGATCACGAACAACACGGTGGAACTCGACAAATCTAAGGCTATTGGGCTGATATTTCAGGGCAACGTAACCAAGGCAATGTTCTCTGGAAACAAGATTCTGGCGGACAATTCCGCGGGTGCTCACGCTACGGCGATCGTGAACCGCTCAGCGGCTAAGACCTGGGGACCCAACGACGAGAATACCTACCAGGCGAACACCATCACAGCTGCTCTAAAGTCGGCCTTTGAAGGTTCATCTCAGAAAGCGCAAAATTGCTTCCACAATAATGTGGATGAGAATGGCAATCCCAAAAATGACCTGCCCGACAATCATCAGGGGCCATGTCCCGGCGAAATTATCAAATGAGCATCCCCGCGGGCACAAAGTTAATTAAAATAAGGAATTAGCTGGAGGGGACCCAATGCCTGCACTGGAAGCCGGAGTACAAGCGCCGGAGATAGAACTGCAATATCTGGATGGCCACAAATTTTCACTCAAGGAAGAGCGCAAGAAAGGTCCCGTGGTGGCGGTGTTTTTCAAGGTGAGCTGCCCGGTGTGCCAGATGGCTTTGCCATACCTGGACCGCATTTTTAAAGCTTATGCCAAGAGTGGAGCGTTTACCTTTGTGGGCGTCTCACAGGATAATGCAGCGGACACTCAGGCGTTTAATCGGCAATATAACGTTAGCTTTCCGGTGGTGCTGGATCCAGCGGGAAAATATCCCGTGTCCAACGCATATAAGCTGACCAATGTTCCTACGACCTTTTTGATTTCACCCGAAGGCGAGATTGATTTCGCTACGGTCGCCTGGTCAAAGGCGGATGTAAATCAGTTGAATAGACGGCTTGCCTCGCTAAGTAACGTGGCGGCGGCCCAGATTTTCCAGCCGGGGGAAAATGTGTCAGAGTTTAAGCCTGGTTGAGAAGCCAAAAATTAATCCGCGGTCGCGGGAAAAACATTCAGCAATCAGCTCTCACCAAATCAGCCCAAGAGGAACAATGAAAAGACTCGGCACTATTCTGCTCACCACATTGGTTTGCTTATCAACGATTTGCTTGTCGATGGCACACGGTCAAACTGCTCCCTCTCCGTCCGCGCAAAAGGCGATGAACGCCATTGATGCGGAGAAGATCCGCGCCACGGTGAAATACCTCTCGGACGATGCCTTGCAGGGCCGCGGCACGGGGCAGAAGGGCGGCGATATGGCCGCCGACTGGATTGCCGCGCAGTTCAAGAGCTATGGTCTGGCGCCCGCCGGAGATCAGGGAACTTATTTCCAGCAGGTTAATTTTTTTGGCGTGACGACAGATCCCAAACAGACGCGGTTCTCTTTTGTTCCCAAATCCGGGCTAGAGATGGCACTCAAATTTGCCGATGATTACGTGGCGAACGACCAGACGCATGCACAGAAATCGGAAATCGATGCACCGCTTGTTTTTGTGGGCTAGGGAATCAGCGCGCCGGAATACAACTGGGACGACTACAAAGGTGCGGACGTGAAGGGCAAGGTGCTGCTCATGCTGGTGAATGAGCCTCCTTCAGACGATCCAAACTTCTTCAAAGGGCGTGCGCTCACGTATTACGGCCGCTGGACCTACAAGTTCGA
>DATCAX010000129.1:0-6123 GCA_036512375.1 Candidatus Angelobacter sp.
TTGAACTTGTATTCAATCTGCACGGCTTGGCGCTGTGTCGATGCAATATCGGTCGCGAACGTCACCAGCAAGGCGGCGCAACGGATAGCCGCCGTCGCTCCCACAGCCTGATGGGCTCAACTGGGAGCGCAGATCTTTGACGGACACACCCTGCGTTCTGGGATTGGGCGCTACTGGAGCTGCTCGTACAGAGCGGGTTGCGCATTGAAGAAGCGAGCGAACTGACTACGTTCGACATTCTTAAGCGAAAGATGCCCGACGGCCGCATCTATTACCTTCTTCACATTAAGCCATCGAAGTTTGATCGCGCTCGTGTCATCCCCATCGGCGACGGGCTCGGTCGTGTCCTGGCTGAGATCATCCGACACGTAAAGCGCTTCTACAACAGCGAGTCGGTTCCTGCTTGTGATCATTGGGACCTACTGGAGAAGCGTCCCCGCCCTCCAGCACCGTATTTGATCCAAGGCATTCGCCATCCCAGCACCGCTGGCATTCAGTCCATTCGCACACGCATCCGCGAGATCTCGATCGCCGCGGAAGCCCGCCGCTCGGACGGTTCTCCTCTCGCGCTGCTGCCGCACGACTGCCGTCGCGTTTTTGCCTCCGAACACTTGAACAACAACACGCCCGTGCACGTTATTCAAGCGCTGCTCGGTCACGCCTCTCCGGACACTGTGATGATCTACGCCAAGCTCTATCCTAGTCACCTCATCGAGGAGTATCGCAAGACCGTGCGCAGTCTCTATAACGCCTACTACAGCGAAGAAGGTCTGAAGAACCCGACCGCGGAGGAATGGGCTGCCTTCGCAGCGAGTTGCAACCTGCGCGACATGGGCACGCACCTATGCGCCTTGCCCACTGGAGAGCATTGTCCGAAGGGATTGATCTGCCTTGGCTGTGTTCATGCGCAGCCGAAGAAAAGTGCGGTGCCGATCTTTTCGGCGCATGCTCACCAGCCACGAGCGCAGCCTGGCGACTGCGCGAGGTCACAGCGAACCTGCCGGACAGATTGCGGCCCGCGAGATGGAAATTGTCAGGATCAAGGGGGCGTTGCAGAGAGCGGAGGAATTGAGCGATGACGTCGCCGCCGCTATAGAACGGGCGTCCTGAAGTCGGATAGCTATCGACTGTGAGCATCAGAGGACCTATGTGGTTGACCAACGTGGCGATGGCTCGTGCGAAACTCCTCAATCATGCCCGCGACCCGGCCGACGAGTGCTAAGGCGATTTTGTCGCCAACGACCACTAGTTTCCGGCTGGCCGACGATCCGGACAGAATCGTCGCACTTGGCTGTAAATAGGGGCATCCTTACGCATCCTTGGGGGAAGAAGAGTCGGACTTCAGAGTTCCGACAAGTCTTTCGATGCGGGAGCGTAGCGACGCAGAAGTGTAATGGAAACTACCAGTACAAGGATCAGTAGACCCAACAAACCAAGTTCAATCATCGAAGAGTGGAAAATGGCGCTTGAGCCTTCGGTCGCCCATGCACCTTCTTTCGTGAGCGTGGCTGCTTCCAGGGTAATCACCAAAACGCGGCGAATTGAGGCAATCAGTCCGACGATCAGAAAGGGTTCTGTAACCAGAACATGGGAGCGAATGGAGATACGTACTGTATGCAGAATCTCCACCAGCATCAGCACAATGAGGAGTTGGTTCAATACCCTCAGAGTCTGGGCTGCAACCGTCCAATGACTGAGACCGATCCACAGTATTTGGACCGCGGTTGCGATGGTCACAAAGGCCGTGACAGCCAGCAACACTGCGAGAACGGAGTAGATGACTATCTCGGTCTTGCCCAGATAGTAGTCAAAGTGGTGGCGTAATCTGTCCTCGACCATATCAGACTCAAGTTTGAAATCGAAATACGAATTGGTATCGCTGTGAAGGGGAGCGCAGACATAAGTGTCCGCGCTCCAAACCCCTTCTTTTCCCTTCTTTGCCGTCTCGGTAGCCTGTTTCAGAGCGTCCTCCAGCACTCTCTGCCCTGAAAGCAAGTTAGCGCGAGCGGTGATCGCGGTGTTCTTCCACGCGGGGGCGTCCTTCCCGCGCCGCCGTGCGCTCACGCTCAGTGCGCTCGTGTAGCACGTACCGTTCGGGAAGCCGCTCTCCCACCCCGTATCGCCGGACCCCGTAGGGATGAACATACTCGTGCCGGTTGATCCAGGTCCGCCGCCAGGGTGCGTTGTTGATGATCACCAGGTGCGAGCCCCAATCAAAGCGGCAATATCCCCAGCCCCACGGGCGAAAGAAATCCCCGATGGTCACGAAGAATCCAAAGCGGATCACACCGCCGACCACGATTCCGGGCGCCGGCGGAAAGAAAACAATTGCTGGGTCATAGTACGGCACCGGGATGAATGCCGGATGCACCGGCACGATCGTGATGTACGGCCCACCGCTGACGATGATCTGGGCGTTGCTCCGCAGATATCCGTAATCCCTGGCCTTCTTGCGCTCTCTTTGCACTGCATCCATCACGTCCTGCTGCTGCGACAGAAATGCGTTGCCGAGATCGGTGGTCCAGCTCATGTCGTTGGCCATCATCTCCAGTACCGAGGGGAATGGCAGGAGCGCCTGGACGCTGGGATCCCACGGAAGATGATCCGCCTGGATCGCGTCGGCCAGGGCTTGCCCGGTGAGGTAGTGGTGCTGATCGGCCCAGCGCGCCGCATCCGGAATCTGGTCAGAATAGGTCGCGGCCGCAAGCACCTGCGCCAAGAGCGAATCCGGATACAGCGCAATGCGCGCTACCAGCTTGTCGAGTTGCCCCGGCGTGAACGACGGCGCAGCCGTGTCCTGCGCAAAACTAAGAACGGGGACCACTGCTAAAACCACCAGAACTGCCAGGATCAGAATTGCTTTTTTGGTCTTCATACAATCCTCCTAAATTAGGTCGTCAATTAGGCTGACGAAAATTAGGTACACGAACCTCGATTCATTGATTGGCTACCAGCAGGTGATTCTCGACCGAGAACACCCCAGTTACCTCGCGCGCTCGCGTCTCGGCAATCTGCTTGTCCATCGCGCTATCCACAACCCCGTACAGCTTTACATTTCCGTTTTCAACCACAATGCGGATGGGAGCCTGTGGATCCAGCGAGTATTTCTGGAGCGCGGGATCATGGTAGATCGCCATTGCCGTGCGTACGCGCAACTCGTCATCAAATTCAGAGAGTGGCAGGACGTTAATTTCGTCCCTCACGTCACGCACGCCAGGAGTGTCCTCCACAGTGCCGAGGGCGGAAGTCTTGTCCGGATAGCTCCGGGCCTCGCCGGAGATGGTTACGACGCCATCTCTCACGTCTACTTCGAAATTGTTGAATGTGATCCCGTAGCCAATGCGGTCATAGCGAAGCCGATTGGCAATGGTCTCGCGCAGTTCCTGATCCGAAACCGGGACAATCGGTTGCACCGCGATGAAATCGCGCACGCCCTCAATTCCGTGGTGCTTGCGCGCTAGGTGCTCGGCATCCATCTTTTCGCGATAGGTCTCAACCGAGCCTTGCAACAGCGCGACTCGATCGTCAACCGCGACGGCGACGTTGCGGAACTCCAGGCGGTTGCTGAAATCTTGCTGTAGTTGCTGAGTAAGAACGGCGTCCTTACTCGCCGCAGTTGTAGTTCCTCCATCGCTCCCCAGCGCGGAGCCAGAAATCCCCAGCAAGAGCGCGAGTAGGAAGAACCAGAAGAATCGTTTTACGTTCCTCATATTCATACCTCCATGCTAAAAATTCCCTTTTTTGAGCTTCCAGGGGGGCTTGTTTACCACGGCCTTGCCCAGCCTGGTTTTTTCGATCTGGATAGATGCACGACGGCAGGAAAAAGTTTCCATGATCTTAGTCGATTGATAGCAGATTTTATTAGTGTCTTAGCATAACGCCGCTAGGATACACCTATTTGTGCAAGTTATTGATATAAAGCAGTTTATTGCATTATCTCCCCTTGGAACGAAGGCCCCGATATTACTGCAACTTTGAGTCAATTTGAGCAGCGTATCGGAGCAAAAAGGAACCCATCGGCAGGCAGCACCAATCATTAGAAATTCTAATCCTGGATTAACGGTTTTCTAATGACAATTGAGCAGACTTGGGTATCGTCAAAGTGCTCTCTGGCGATCATGTAACAAGATTATGAAGCCGCTTCTCACTAAATATCTTCGTGGCGCCGTACTTGGCATGATGCTCCTGCTTTCAGGCATGGCAAGCATGGTGTGTTTTTCCTACGATGCTGATGGCGACGAGAGCACTCCGCCGGTGACTGTTGAGTTCAATGGCGTTGTACCCAGTAAGAAAGGTATCCAGGTTTCCAGTCCTCGTTCGAGTGCGGTTGCTCATCACGTTCGTGACACGCAGCAGCCTTCGTTCGAGTTTTTGGCATCCTTACGTTTGTCATCCGCACCAGCCCTTGATAAAGGGTCCCCGCAACTTGTAGTTCCGCTCAGACGCTAATCCCGCGTCAATCCGTCTTTTCGTCGTAGCTACTACCGCTGAAGGCTTGTTTTCGTCCGTTGAGGGCGAAGCCCGCAGAACCAAGGATCAGCCATATACCAGCTGGATCTGATTGTTCTGGGCCGGAAGCAACGCACCATTCCTGCTACGACAAAAACCAGGCACAACCATATTTGGATCGTTCGCTTTGGAACCGCAGCACTGTTCTTTGAAAGATCCATGACTGATACCCGCCGTTTCCGGGAGAGCTCTGCGTACACACAGCTCTCTCCCGGACACGGGTGAGCTTTTAGCCAGTGTCAATTGACATGAAGAACAAAGAGGTCTGCGATTTATTTCGCACGGACCTCAAAAGGAGGGACTCACAGACGAGAAGCAAATTTTTTCGCCTAAATCGAACTATAAAAGCTCTATTGTTGGGCAGCCGGGCCGTCAGGCCCGGCTCTTTTTCCCTACCAGCCAAAACTTCCGGGACAAGCGATACAAAACAGAAACGAACAAACACCAGGAAGGTACAAAATGAAATCCACGACAACAGACGCACGGCGTCTGTGCTGCGCACAGCAGAATGTTCCCCTAAGCATGTGGCTCTGCCTCATGATTGTTCTTGTCGCCGCGACGTCAGCGAGCGCTCAAACACCAATTAATCCCACAACGAGCACCCTTCTGCTCTCCGGTCCCGGACCGGAAAGCGTCAATACTGGTCCAACGGCCGGCATCATCATGAATGGCACAGCCATCAGCGCGTTCACCGGCCAGCCCGTTCGCCATTTATGGGTGGGAGATGGCTTCGCGAGTGTGTGCCGCATTGATCCGGAATTGGATGCGCCAGGTCCCTGGAACATCAATAGCCAGACATGCACGTTCAAGATCGGCGCCGCAGGAGCCGCAATTCCTCTGGGTGGCGAGTTTGCTTACGACCCGGGAAGAAAGTTTCTCTATTTTGCTGACAATGAGGCCGCGACTCAGGGCATATTCCGAGTCGGCTTTGACCCTGCTGCTGACGGCGGACAGGGGTTACTGGATTTCAGCACCATATTTAACCTGGGTGGTGATACCACAGGCACTCCCAAGTATGGCGGTACCGGTTGCGCATTGCCGGGAAATCCCGGGCAGCCCAGCGGCCTGGCTCTGAGTCCTTTAGGTGACGTATGGGTAAGTTTTGCGGCTAGCGGAGAAATTCTCCGCTTTAACAGCCCAGGCACGGCCACGGCAAATGGGTTCGGCTCGTGCGCACAGTTTGTTCAATTGGTTGCTACCACTCCAGACAATACGCTCAGCACGGGTTTGGCCTGGATGGGCCATGATTTGTGGGGCGCCGATGGCGTTTCTCCCTTCGTGATTCCGAATGCGGATACCACCTGCCTGGTTCCTCCCAGTGCTGCGTGCAGTACGGCGAATGGCACGGTGATATCGACACTGCCGCAGGTCGGCGTGACGCTTACCCTTTTTGGCGACCAATTCTATCCCGCCGTAAATGGCAATAACCTTTATTTCGGCGTGGGAAGCCAGGTGGCATGGCTAGGCAATGTTGCCGGCGGACCCGCAGGGTCGACGCTTACACTCACCTACATGAACACCGCTGGCATCGCTCCGGCTCCAGTACCGGGGCTTGCAGGGATGAAAGCGCTGGCGGTGGACGGAACCGATCCCGCGAATCTGGTGGTTTACTCC
>DATCAX010000130.1:0-2947 GCA_036512375.1 Candidatus Angelobacter sp.
TTTCATTCTTCCCTGCTCGTCGCTATAGGTACGCGTGGGCATTCGCCGTATCGCGCTGTGGCCACCAATGGCTGGACGCTCGATCCGCAAGGCAAAGCTACGTCCAAGTCTCTCGGCAATGGAATCGACCCAGTCGAGATAGCCAAGAAGCTGGGCGGTGAAATCATCCGGCTGTGGGTCGCGTCGGTCGACTTTCAGGAAGACGTTACAGTATCAGAAGATCTGATGAAGCAGGTTGCGGAAAATTATCGCAAAGTGCGCAACACCTTCAAATATCTGCTTAGCAATTTGCCGGACTTTGATCCCGCGCAGCACGCGGTCAAGTTCGAGGATTTGCAGGCTCTGGATAAATACTGGCTCCTGCGCACCGCCGAGCTCGCTGATCGCGTACGCAGCTATTACGAGAGCTTTGAGTTTCATCGCATTTATCACTTGCTGAATGAGTTCGCCGTCGATCTGAGCACCGGCTTCATTGACGTGGCCAAGGACCGCCTGTACACAGCAGCGCCCAATTCACACGGGAGGCGTTCGGCACAGACCGCCACGTGGCGCATCGCTGAAGCCCTGGTTCGTCTGGTGGCGCCTGTCATGAGTTTTACCGCGGACGAGATATGGTCATTTCTGCCCAAGGTTGCCGGCCGCCCGGAGAGCGTGCATCTGGCGCACTTCCCCAAAGCGGAGGACATCACCGGCCCTGTCGGCGACCCGGCCAGCGCAGAGGCCGTCTGGAGAGACTTTGAAACTTTGATGAAAGTTCGGGACGCGAGCCTGAAAGCGCTGGAAGTCGCACGCCAGGAAAAGATCATTGGCAGTGCACTGGAAGCGGTGGTGACCGTGTCGGCCCCCAACGAACTTATGCCCCTGCTGCAACGCTATCGCAATGACCTGCGCTTCCTGTTGATTGTCTCTGGACTTGAAGTAAAACCAAGCTCGGGCGGGAACGGTAATGCGCCTTTGCACGTATTAGTAGAAAAAGCGCCGGGACAGAAATGTGATCGTTGCTGGAATTATTCGACGCACGTCGGAGAAAACGAACGCTATCCCACGGTGTGTGAGAGGTGTTCTGCGGCGCTGAATGAAATTGAACCCGAACTGGTCGGTTAAAAAGGCGCGACCGCGGCAGAACCGGCGCGAAATATTAAACGTCTAATGGAAACCATGCGGAAGTACCACATCACGATTGCCGCTCTCATCGTTCTCTGTGACCGGATGACGAAGTGGCTGGTCTCGCAGAAAATTACCCTGCATGACAGCATTGACGTGGTCCCTGGTATCTTCCGCCTGACGCATGTACAGAACCAGGGCGCAGCCTTCGGCCTGTTCGCAGAGTCACCCTCTGAATGGAGAGTGGCGATGCTTATCTTGTTTTCACTGGTGGCTCTGGCCGTAGTCTCTGCTCTGCTGTGGAAGAACGGCAATGCGTTGAATACCACCGCCATCGCCCTTTCTCTGGTCTTCGGAGGCGCTCTGGGCAATCTGTGGGACCGCGTGACGAGCGGGCGCGTGATCGATTTTCTGGACTTCTACGTGGGCGCACATCACTGGCCGGCATTTAATATTGCCGACAGCGCTATCGTGGTCGGCGCCCTTCTTCTGTTGAGCGAAATCTTTCTCACGCCGCAGGAGGAGAAGCCCCAGGAAGAGAAAGTGGCTACCCAGTAAGATACCCCCATGCCCAAGCGCCCTCTGCTGATCGCACTCGCCGTGCTGCTGCTGGATCGGATTACCAAGCGGGTTGTGGGCCAGACCATCCCTCTGGACGATGTGGTCAACATAGTTCCCGGCTTCTTTCGCCTCACGCATCTGGAAAATACCGGCGCCGCCTTCAGCCTTTTTGCCGACTCCACTTCGCCCTTCAGAACCGCTCTGTTGATCGCTTTCTCCGTGGCAGCTCTGGGCGTGGTTTCTGTTCTGTTATGGAAAGACCGTAGTGTCTTCAATGCCGGCACCCTAGCGCTCTCTCTGATTCTGGGAGGAGCCGTGGGCAATCTCTGGGACCGCCTGGCTGACGGCAAGGTCACGGATTTCTTGGACTTCTACATTGGCGCGCATCACTGGCCGCCCTTCAATATTGCCGATAGCGCCATCGTGGTTGGTGCTCTGCTTCTTCTGGTGCGCATGCTGCGCAAAGATCAACGCCCACCCACCGCAGCTTGAGAACTGCTTCGCCCACTCACTGACCCGGCGAAGCGAAGCGCTGAGTTCCGCGTTCTGCTGTTCTGTCCTAGCAGCGCCTATTTTCGAGAGCTGCTACTTCTCTTGAACATCTTTTTTGAATTTGACTTCAACTATTCCAGCAATTACGCGGACCTTCCGCACGAAATGCCGGGGAGCCACTTCACATGCTGCATAAAAAATATTGGATTGTTGTCCTTTGTCTTGGATTTCTTTTTCGTTGATGTCATCGGCGCAGGCGCGTGACGTCAACAAACGCGATCTCCTCGGTATCAGCCCGCAACATCACAAATACGTTTTCTCCGTCGTAAGCGGGGCAGCCGTCGGCGCCGGACTGGGCTATATTCTGCCCGGCGAGAAGACACCGCTGAAACTGGCGCTCATTGGTAGCGGCGGAGCCAGTACCTGGTTCCTGCACACGCATCGCGCACCCCTTGGTCCTTTTCCGTGACTGGGGCATGATAGCTTCGAATACCGCTCTTGGCACCGGCATCGGCTGGCTTGCAACTGCCATGACGGCCTAATTGGTGGCGCATTGCTGGGTGGCGGCGGTACCGCTGTCTGGGAAGCCCTCAAGAATGATCACGCAGCCCGTACACTTAATAGCACGAACAATCCAAAAACATTTTAAACACTTCGGTTTTTCATCAGAGTGGAATCATCTCAAAAAAACTAAGACCTAATTGCTAATTGCCATTTGCTAACTGCTACCCTTTCAAGTACAGCAGCTTGTAAATTACTGCGTTGCGCATGATGGCCTGCACGTACTCCC
>DATCAX010000131.1:0-2424 GCA_036512375.1 Candidatus Angelobacter sp.
TCTTCCTCGCTGCCGCAGGCCCTCGCGCAGCGAAGCGGAGCGACAAAAAAGCCCAGCGTAGCGGCAATGAAAAGCCAGCGCAAGCGGAGCACGCCAAATTGGCGCACGATGTTTGCGGCGCTCCAGCCCAAGGTGGTGAAATCGCCTGATTGCGTCATTATTCATCTACGGCCAAGGAAGCGTCTTGCCTTTTGAGCGTCAGCAACGGTAATCTTGCCAACAATCTAAAAGCAGGACACCATTCCATTCAAATGCAATTTGACTACGAAATTCCAGTTGACGAGTATGCTGCTGCACAGATGCTGTATTACAGGGCGTATGGCAAGGGCAAGCTCTTCAAACGGGCGCTCGGCCGGGTCCTCCTGGGCTTGTTTTTTGTGCTCATTGCGGTGTCCCGATGGGTTGTAGATTGGGGACCGATTCTACTTCTGCTGACAGGTACTTGGTTTATTTGCGGGGGAATTGCAAGCCTGTTCCCCACACGATATTTTCGCCGCGCATATCCAGAATCCGGGTTGGCTGCTAAAAAGTATCATGCCGAACTTGATGAAAATGGATTCTCAGTCACTGGTGATTCATGCAGTTGGCGCGTGCTATGGACTGAGGTACTTCTGAAAGGTGAGAACAAGTGCGTTTTCATGTTCAATGCCAAGGCCACGATTTTCATATTTGGGAAACAGTACCTATCCGATGACCAGCAAAAGGAGATTCGACAATTTGCCGCTATGCCGTGATACTGGCGTAACGGCGCCATTTCATCCTGAATCAAACCATCAATAGCTAGCGGTTGCCCCGCCTTTCCCGCTCTTCCTATCGCGCACCACACCGTCAGTGCCCCATCCTTCGCGCTTGCCGGGGCCCCTCACCTCTGGTTCTTCTCCTGCCGGCCCTTGGTTACCTCGGTTTGGTGGCGGATCCGCCATTGCAGCCGATGAAAGGTACAGAGGAACTTCGCCTTTCATGGACCAAGAGCTTTATTCCCGCAAACCATCAGGCTCGAGCGGCGAACTCGACTGGCCGAGTCCGGCAGAGAGACAGGAATTAACTCTCGACCCGGACAATCTCTTCGATGCATTTGTCGCCGTCAATGACAAGGGACTCATAACCACCTGGAATCGCCAGGCGGAGGATACTTTTGGATGGTCGCGGGTTGAAGCCATGGGCCGCCCGGTTTGGCCGTTGATCGTTCCGGCCCGCAACAGCCAGCGCGTTGAACAGAGTATGCGCCAGCTTTTTCTTAGCCGCGCCACTTCCTCTCCAACAATTCGAACAAGAACGACTGCGTTACATCGTAATGGGGATGAATTCGAGATCGAAGCGATTTACTTCCAGATGCAATCCGGCGACAGCAGGAGCATTGGCCTGATGGCTCGCCAGCTCACCCAGCGGAGATTCACCGAAGAAGAAACTGAGAAACGGCATCACGCCCTCATGGACCAGCTTGGCGAGTGCTACGTTGAGAGTGATCTGCGGGGGAAAATTACCTTCGTCAACAAAGCCTACTGCAGCTTTTACGGCGTTACCCCGGAACAACGCGAAGGCGGCGACTACAAAACGATTTTTCCTCCTGAATTGGCCGTCTCTTTCGCCAAAGTCTACAGCAACGTCTACCGTACCGGAGAAACCGCCAAGCTCGACTACTCCATGACTCTGCACAACGGCAAACAGGTGTTTAATGAGCAATCGGTCTCGCTCCGCAGAGATGGGCTGGGCAATCCGGTGGGTTTCATGGTAATTCTTCGCGATTGTTTTGAGCGCAAGCAGAATGAAGCGGAACTGGTGAAGGCGAGGGAGGCCGCGGAGGCAGCCAGCAAGGCGAAAGGTGAATTTCTGGCCAACATGAGCCATGAAATTCGCACGCCTCTCAACGGCGTGATCGGCATGCTCGAATTGGCCAGCGACACAAATCCCACGCCGGAACAACGAGAGCTTCTGGAGATGGCGCAAAGCGCGGCCAGCAGCCTTCTCGGGGTCATCAATGACATCCTGGATTTCTCCAAAGTAGAGGCTGGCATGCTGGAACTCGAACGGACTGAATTCGCCCTTGCGGAAACAGTGGCGGAAGCCGTCGGCATCATGCGCATTACAACCTTGAAAAAAGGACTGGGCTTGAGTTTCGAATTGGCGCCGGACGTTCCCAGGTTCCTGCTGGGTGATCCCGTTCGCCTCAAGCAGGTGCTGCTCAATCTCATCGGAAACGCCGTCAAGTTTACCCAGCACGGACAGGTTAGTGTGCGCGTACAGCTGGAAAGAATCCAGGATGGCAAAGCCGGGTTGAAATTCTCAGTTACCGATAGCGGCATTGGAATACCCATAGAGAAACAACAGGTGATCTTTGAGGCTTTTTCCCAGGCGGACGCGTCCACTACCCGCAAGTTTGGCGGAACGGGCCTGGGGCTGACCATATGCGCCCGCATCGTCCAG
>DATCAX010000132.1:0-3788 GCA_036512375.1 Candidatus Angelobacter sp.
ATGCGCTTCAGTTCCAACTGGAAAGCTTTGCCAGAGGCGGATTCAACCGCGCTCTCATTCATGCAGCTTGTCCAGTAGTCGCCAATCTTCTGCTCGACGGCGGTACGGCCCTGCTTTTTGGCCGCGGCTGCTTCCAGTGACTGGCGCAATACAGTTTCATTCCACTGTTGCAGCGGGCCGGCGACACCCCAGGCCGCGCGATCAGGAGGAATGGGGTTAGCGGCAAAAAATTTGCTGCACGAATACTGGTAGAAATCCGTACACGGATCGATCTGCGGATTTACCTGGCCGGCGTTCATGTGCTCAAGCCTGGGTAGTTCATCCGCCGGGCCTTTCTGCTGGGAAAGAGTAAAGGTAGAGAGGCACAAGAAAACTATGAGAGACAGATGACGCATCGAAAATCCTCCTGAAGTGGTTAAGCGCGGTGTGTTACCTATCGAATGTTTATGTTTATATGATCAGACGGACAAGGCCCGAATTCGTAGGCAAAAAAGTCAGAGAAGATCGAGGGTCGGCCATCATTCTCCAGCCTTGGTTTTGGCCCGTTCGTCCCGCCGCTGGCGCGCCCAGGATTCCTTTGTGATCTGGCGGCTGCGGCCCAGGGCCAGAGCGTCAGCGGGAACGTCATGTGTGATGGTTGAACCGGCAGCCACGTAAGCGCCTTTGCCAATGCGAACGGGCGCTACCAGGGTGGAGTCGCTGCCGATGAAAGCGCCGTCTTCAATAACGGTCATGTGCTTGTTGACGCCATCATAGTTACAGGTGATGGTCCCTGCGCCTACGTTGACGCCAGAGCCAATGTCAGAATCGCCAAGGTACGTGAGGTGATTGGCTTTGGATCCGCGTCCCATGCGGGTCTTTTTGGTTTCGACAAAATTTCCCACATGCGCGCCTTCACCGATTTCACTGCCCGGGCGCACGTGCGCGTAGGGCCCGAGCTGCGCGCCAGCGGCGACAGTGGACTGGTCAACGATGCAGCCGGGCCGGAACAGCACATTGTCGGCAATCTGCGAATCGCTGATGATACTGAAGGAGCGGATACGGCAGTCCGAGCCAATGCGCGTGCGGCCAAGAATCTGGACGAACGGCTCAAGAATTGTGTCCACGCCGATTTCAACATCGGGATCAATCACGCAGGTTTCCGGGCGGTAGATACTGACGCCGGCGGCCATGAGGTCAGCGCATTTGCGGGCGCGCATGGTGGCATCCAGCGATGCCAGCTCAGCCAGCGTGTTTGCGCCCAGGACTTCAGCTGGATCCGAAGCTTTCAGGGCGAGCACGGTGGCTCTGCTTTTTACCAGCAAAGCAGCCATGTCCGTGAGGTAAAGCTCGCGGTGAGCGTTATCTGTGCTGAGGCGGTCGATGTTGGCGAATAGAGGCTTGGCGGCAAAAGCGTAAATGCCGGAGTTGATCTCGCGCTCTTTCTGCTGCGATCGGGTGAGCGCCTTCTGCTCGACAATGGCTTTTACGCGATCACTGCCTGATCCGGCGCGAATGACACGGCCGTAACCGAAAGGATCAGAGGGCATGGCGGTAAGAATCGTCATAGCAGCTTTTTTGCCGAGGTGAAAGTCGCGCAAACTGGCAATGGTTTCCGGGCGGATCAGAGGCACGTCACCGGAGAGCACCAGGATGTTCTGGTATGAGGCGACTTTTTCGCGAGCGCACATGATGGCATGTCCTGTACCGCGCTGCTCAGCCTGCGCGACAAACTTCACGCCCAGCGGCCCAACCGCCGCACGCACGCTTTCTGCCTGATGACCGACGATTACATAAATATGCTCAGCCGGAACGATCTGCTGCGCTGCCTTGATTACGTGCGCCAGCAACGGCTGGCCGCCAATCTCATGCAGCACCTTGGCGCGCCTGGACTTAAAACGGGTACCTTTACCCGCCGCCATAATCACGATGGCGAAATCGCGAGCGCCGTTAGTTTTCTGGTTGCGCATTAAGCCATCATCTTAAAGCCTGCCGGGCCAGTTCGGGCGAGCGGCGAGCGGAATCTGCCAGCAGCAACAGCTCCTGGCACAGACGGTCAGTGGCGTGGCGGGCAAAGTGACTTTCCAGGATAAAGTTGCCGGCAACGCATTTCACGCCCAGCTCTTCAATGGCGGGAATATCGGCTTCCACCTGGCCGGCGTGCTCTTCCGCATAGCGCTCTCTCATGCTGGCTGAAACCGGGGCAGTATTTACCAGGGCATAATCAAAGATCCTGCGGGGAGAGTGGCCGTAAATGGCCTTGATGTGATCTGAGGCTTTCATGTGCAGGCTTTCGTTGGCTTCCGTCATCAGGTTGCAGACAAAAACCTTTAGTGCGGGCGAGGCCGCGATAGCCTCAGGAATTCCGCGTACCAGCAGATTAGTCACCAGGCTGGTGAAAAGCGAGCCCGGGCCCATGGTGATGATATCGGCGGCGGCGATGGCAGCCAGCGCCTGCGGCAGCGGCTCAGGATTGGGCGGCACCATCTGGAGTTCAACGATGCGATGCGGGCTGGCGTTGATGTTGGTTTCACCCAGCACATGCGAGCCGTCATCCATGATGGCTTCAAGCTGAACATTGGCAGAGGTGGCGGGAAGAATGTGTCCGCGCGTGGCCAGAATTTCCGACGCCTGCTGCACCGCGACGGCGAAGTCGCCAGTCATGGCCGTGAGCGCGGCCAAAAACAGGTTGCCAAAGTTGTGACCTTCAAGGTCGCCCGAACTGGAGAAACGATACTGAAAGAGCTTAGAGAGAAAATTTTCATCTTCAGAGAGCGCGACGAGGCAGTTGCGAACGTCGCCCGGCGGAAGCATGCCCAACTCACGGCGCAGCCGGCCACTGGAACCGCCATCGTCACTTACGGTGACGAGCGCGGTGAGGTCAGAGATGAAAGGGGCTTCTGGCGTGAAAGAATTCGGCGGAATTTCACCGGCACGGACGGTATATTGCTTGAGGCCTTTCAGAAGAGTGGAAAGACCAGTGCCACCACCGATGGCAACAACACGAATCCCCCGGGCTGAGCGGCCACGATTCTGCTCTGCTGGCGAGGGCATGCGCGCTGCTTTAGCGCTTCCTTTGATCGGAAGTGGAGGGCGGAAGGTCCGCGGGCTCAGGATAGAGCAACTCAGTAAACCGGGGATCGTCCGCCATATTCTGGAAATCAGAATCGTTGCGGGCCTGGAATCGGTTCTGCGGATTCATGCGTATGGATTCGCCCAGATTCTTGAGTGAACTTTCCACCTGGCCGGTGAGGCAGTCAACCAATGCCATGCCGTAGTAAGCGAAGTCTGCCTTGGGATTGGTCTTCAGGATTTTTTCGATGTGGCTGCGGGCCTGGTCAAACTGACCGCTATTCATGAGCGAAACGGCATAGTCAAAGTGCTCTTCATTCGTCTTGAAGCTGGTGGCGGTGCCGGCAAGCTGCTGGTTACAAAGATTCAAATGGACGCGGGCCCGGTCCATGAGTTCGCGCTGGCCAGCGGCAAGAATCTTCTCCAGCAAGCCTTTGGCTTTCTCGAATTTGTGTTCCTGCATGGCCTTGGTGGCAGCTTCATAGTTTTGCACAGCCTGTGCAAAACCAGGGTCTTCCCTGAATGTCGTTTTTTGCGGCGGGGCAGGTGGTTTCTTCCCAGGCATTGTCGTTCTAGTCCTAATAGATTGTGGTTTCAATGGTTTAGCAGGCGAACGTTTAACACTTCCTGCCAGTTTCTTCTTCATTCTATTGTGTCCTTGCGGCCCGGGTCAGAATAGCGATGAAAAAAAGCTGTGGAAATCGGAAGAATCAGGCTATCCCAACAGCGACAGAGCT
>DATCAX010000133.1:0-3317 GCA_036512375.1 Candidatus Angelobacter sp.
TATTGCCGGCATACGATCGGCCGGCACTTGTATTTGCCAGCGCCGGAGCAGCCTGCGACGTCTGTCCCTGAAGCGCGGTTGCTCCCGCCGCTAAAGTGCATGCGCTGCCTACACCGGTCTTGATGAAGTCTCTGCGTGATACCGCCATCACCCCTCCTTGTTGCTCTTGGATCACCTTTTCTGGATCACTGCCAGACATGCGTGATATTTATAACTAACGAGGCAAATTTTGTACATCGATTCCCACGCTCACCTTGAAGGCCACAAATTCGATTCCGATCGCGCGGACGTGCTGACCCGTGCCCGAGAAGCCGGCCTGGAACGAATCCTCGCCATTGGCAGCGGAACTGGTCCGGGCACGTATGATTGCGCTCTGAAAATCGCCGAGCAACACGACTGGATCTTCGCCAGCACAGGCTTGCATCCGCATGAAGCCAATGTGGCAACCGACGCTGACTATGCCGAGATGGAGCATCTGGCGAAACATCCGAAACTGATTGCCTGGGGTGAAATAGGACTGGACTATTTTTATGATCACTCTCCGCGCGAGGTGCAGAAAGAAGTCTTCCGCCGTCAGATGAAATTAGCCGCGGCAGCCAAACTGCCGATCATTATTCACTGCCGCCCCAGCAACAACAGTGAGAACGCATGGGACGACACGCTGCAGATGCTTCATGATCACTGGGCTCCCAGCGGCCTGCCTGGAATTCTTCACTGTTTCACCGGCGAATGGAAGCACGCGCAAGCCGCTCTGGATATCCGTTTCTACATTTCCTTTGCCGGAAACGTCAGCTTCCCCAAAGCGGACAACATTCGCGAAGCGGCAAAACAGGTCCCGCTGGATCGCATGCTAATTGAGACGGATTCACCCTATCTGGCGCCGGTGCCGCATCGCGGCAAAAGAAATGAGCCGGGCTTTGTAGTGAACACCGCGGAAGTGATTGGGCAGTTGCGCGGGATGAGCAAAGAACAGATCGGACAGCAGACGGCAGAAAACTTTTACAGCCTGTTTCCGCAAACCCGCTAGATATTACTTCCCTCCGGCATTCTTATCAGCATCCGCTGCAGGAGTTGGTATTTTTTTTGTGCCCGCCAGCTCTGCCGCGGTCTGGGTGATGTTGCGTTTGGAAAATGGCCCGAAGAATCCCCAGCAAGTGGCGGAAGGAGCCGCTAGTGCAGCAGCGGATGCAGCGGGGCAGTCTTTGCCGTACTTTTCCTGCAACTGCGGCAGCACGGCGTCGATCAGCGCCTGATCGGTCTTCCCTGCCGCCTGGGCCTTGGCCACCGCATCGCGCAAAGTGACAAGATAATCGTGAAAGTCGCGGACGTCGGCCACGGTAGCGACATCGCCATGCCCGGAGACGAACGTTCCCGAGGGATGGTCGGCCAGCAGCTTATCCAGGGTCTTGACCCAATCGCTGGTGGTGGCGTCAATCAAATTCGGCAAATGCTTCTGCCAGACCAGGTCGCCGGCAAAGACCACATCGGCGTCCGGCACGGTCACCACGGAATCGCCGCCAGTATGGCCCAGCATGTAACGGACCTGGATCAGCCGAGTGCCCAGATAAATATCCACAGCATCGCTGTAAACCTCGTCCGGGAGCACAAGAGCCTCGACCATGGCTTTTTGTTCGGGTTTGGGATTGGCGCCAAAAAACTTCAGGTTCTCCGTTCGCAGCCAGCCGCGCAAATTGCGCTGCGCTAGAATCGTGGCCCCGGCCTGGGCAAAAACGGCGTTCCCGCCAGTGTGGTCCAGGTGGTAATGCGTGTTGATCACAAACCGAATGGGCAGGTTCGTAATCTTGCGGATTTCCGCCAGCAGGTCTCTCGCCGGAGCGACGTCTTCGAACGTATCGATCACCACTACGCCATTGCTGCCAATGATAAACCCGGCATTGCTGCCGGCTTTGCCGCCGTCAGACCCAATGGCGGCGTAAATGCCTTCGGCAATTTTCTTCACCGTGAAATCGGCGGAGTCCGCCAGAGCGGTGATTGAAAAGAAGGATAAAAGTGTCAGTAGAAAAGCAGCCGTTCTGGTGCGCATGCGGCTGATAGTAACATCTTTCCTAGTCGGCAAGCATCGGAAGTCGATCGCTTTTGCCAGAACGAAAACGCGCTACGGTTCGATCCCCGGCTTACCTGCTGCCATGCCCTCGCCGTCCCAAAACAGATTTGTTACGATGGGGTTGCGGGCTCGCCTGCCACTCCCGGGCCCGGATGAATCCAATCGTCTTTATAATTCGTACTCCTAGGAAAGCGAGAGAATGCGCGTGAGCGGCACGCAAGCGCCAAATCATAAGGACGACGCGGCCCTGATCGCCGGCATTCGCGCGGGGGACCAGAGTGCCATGGCCGACCTCTATGACCGCTATGCCGGAGTGGTGTACGGGGTCGCGCTACGCGTGCTTGCCAACACCACCGCTGCCGAAGACGTGGTTCAGGAAGTGTTTCTCCAATTCTGGCGCAACCCGCAGGCTTTTGACGCTGACCGTGGCAGGCTTGCACCCTGGCTGGCGGTGATCGCACGCAACCGAGCTATTGATTTTTTGCGGAAGCGTCCCCCGGAAGACGATATCGCTGGAATGCCCATCTCCACCGGGGCCAATCTGGAGGATGAGGCGTCCCGGAGACTTGTGATAGACAAGGTCCGCGGCATCCTGGTACAGCTTCCGCAAGACCAGCGCAAGGCGCTGGAGATGGCATTTTTTGAAGGCATGACGCATACGGAAATCGCCGGCAAGACCGGAGAGCCGCTCGGAACTGTCAAGACTCGCATCCGTACCGGCCTGCTGGCTCTGAGAAAAGTATTGGCATGAACGTGCATCCACAATTCGCTGAAGCGCTGGCGCTTTATGCCATGGGCTCGCTCGACGATGCGCAGGACCTGGCTGCTTTGGAGAGCCACCTGGGCACATGCGGTGACTGCCGCCGCGAACTGGAAGCCTTGCGTGCCGATATGGCCCTGCTGGCCCTTTCCGCCACCGGACCGCAACCGCCGGCGCGTTCACGGCAGCGATTATTGAGCGCAGTAGCGGCGGAGCCGCGTGTTGAACGAAGAACTCCGCAGCGCTATGCGGTTGGCCATTTGCGCCAGCGCTGGTTTACCTTCGCGCCGGTCATGGTCATGCTGATGCTGGCCGTCTTCAGCATTTTGTTGTGGCGCGATCTTCGCAATACCCGGCGCGCGCTCAGATCTACTCATGCTCAGTTGGAACAGGTGCAATCTGATTTGGCGCGGACAAATAAAGACCTTGCGGAAGCCAAAATGGTGCGCGACCTGTTGCACGCTCCAGACGCCTGGCCGCTGACACTCGTCA
>DATCAX010000134.1:0-4655 GCA_036512375.1 Candidatus Angelobacter sp.
GACGGCGGGTTGCGCGGTGTGCGCGGCGCTCTTCCCATTGCCATTGCGGCGCGGGCGAAAAAGATTGCCAACCTGATTGTGCCGGAAGTGAATGCCCGAGAGGCTGCGGTAGTAAGCGGCGTGAATGTTTATCCGGTGAAGTCCTTGATTGACGTGGTCAATCTTCTGAACAGCGGCAACGGGATTTTGCCGCTGAAGGTGGATACGTCACAGATGCTGGGTGAGACTGACCAGAGCGGCGGTGCGGACTTCAAGGAAGTGCGCGGACAGTTTACGGCCAAGCGGGCGCTGGAGATTGCATGCGCCGGCGGGCATAATATCCTGATGATCGGGCCGCCCGGATCAGGCAAGACCATGCTGGCCAAGCGCGTCTCCGGCATTCTGCCGCCTCTCACGTTTGAAGAAGCGCTGGAAACCACGAAGATCCATAGCGTGGCTGGCGTACTGGATGCCGCTTCCGGGCTGGTGAGCGTGCGTCCGTTTCGCTCGCCGCACCATACGATCTCTGACGCCGGGCTGATTGGCGGAGGCATTATTCCCCGTCCCGGCGAAGTTTCCCTTTCGCACAACGGCGTGTTGTTTCTGGACGAACTGCCGGAGTTTCCGCGCAACGTGCTGGAAGTAATGCGCCAGCCGCTGGAAGACGGCAATGTGACCATTGCGCGCGCGTCCATGTCTTTGACTTTTCCGGCGCGTTTCATGCTGGCTGCTGCGATGAATCCGTGTCCATGCGGCTACCACGGGTCGGGGCAGAGGGAGTGTCCGTGTTCCCAGACGATGATCCAGCGTTATGTTTCCAAAATTTCAGGGCCGCTGATGGACCGCATTGATATTCACATTGACGTTCCGGCGGTGAATTACAAAGAACTCCGCGGGAGCAACAGCAAAGCCGAAAGCTCGGCGCAGATTCGCGAGCGCGTGGTGCGGGCCCGCGATGTCCAGCTCAATCGCTTTGCCGCAGCCGGTGAGCGCAACTATTCCAACGCGCAGATGAGTTCACGCCAGATCCGCGCCTACTGTGACCTGGGAAGCGACAGCGAGCGGATGCTGGAACGCGCCATGCAACAGCAGGGTCTGAGCGCTCGGGCGCATGATCGGATATTGAAGGTCTCCCGGACGATTGCCGACATGGAAGGCAATCCGCAGATTGAGAGCAAGCACATTGCCGAGGCGATCCAGTACAGGACACTGGATAGGACGTACTGGGCTTAAGTTATGTCGCTTCGCTCCAAACCGCTTGAGACTCTGAACGTGGTCGGTGCGATCTGCGCCTGATACGGGCGTCTCGGCACGCAAGTCGGCCTCGCCGCTAAATCCCGCGCGTAAAGCAGATATCGCTTGGCGATGGCTAAAAGCCCGCGAACCTAGGAAAGCGGATCGGGATGAATGTCACCGGCCAGAGTCACTATAACGGGTGGGATTGCAACTATTTCTCCGGCGCGATTGAAACCTCAACATAAGACGCATGCTCCCGATCGTGATAAACCTTGATCGTTGACGGCTGCGGGACCGTCTCATCATAATTCTTGCCGCCAGTCTGAAGGTTTCGCTCAAACAACGGGAAATTGCTGCCGGCAATCTCAATCCTTATCTGGTGTCCCGGCAGAAAATCATTGCCCGTGACAATGCCACTCAACTCCACACGATAGATCTGTCCTGGACCCATGAGCCTCGGTTTGGTAATGTCATCGCGGTATCTGAGCCGGAGAATTGTGTCGTAGAGATTGAATGCCTCGCCCGTGGGGCTCACATCCACCAGCTTCAGAGCCAAATCTGCATCCGGCGTTGACGAGGACACATAGATCACGGCCCTGACCTCACCCATGGCTGCAATGTCTTGCTGCAAAGACGCGGAGCTGTAAACTAGCACGTCCTTGCGCAGCTCCAGAGTTGCCTGGTCCTTTGCCGGGTCTGCATCACAGCATCCGCCGCCGTTCGAGGGAACCGGATCAAGAGGATTGGAAACGAAAGAGTCGGGCTTCTCATTCTCTGGAGGACGATCGGAAATCAAGCCTGTTCCTAGTCTCCCGTTCGCGTTCCCGTCGCTGTGAAGAAACAGGTGTTTTGTCGACGCACCCCTGGCAGGCCAGCTATCGTAGTGCTTCCAGACGTTGGCGCCCATCAGATACGCCTGGACTTTGGGCCGCTGAAGCACATTGTTTTTTGCGCCCTTCAACCAGTAATCAAACCAGTTGAGGAACAGTTGATAGTAGTCGTAGCGCGCATCGCCCACGGAACGCTTGCCCACCATAGTGTTCTCCGTCGCCTCCCACATCGCGCAGTGAGAGGTAGGCGCCATGATCAGAAACTGGTTCGGCGTGTCACCCTGATACTCAAAAAAATTCAACTGCTCGTAGGCCCCTATGTCGTACCACGAATCGACCACGAGCGCCGGCACTCGCGGCCTGTCTCCGGTGCGCAGCAGGTCGCGTTCTTGCCATTCCGGATCTCCCGGCGCGAGCTTCACCAGCCGGTCAAAATCCGACGTCGGAGCGCCGGCCCGGCGAAGAATGTCCTGGCTGGGCAGTTCTTTGGTTTCAGTTGCGACCTTATCGACTACCACCTTCCACCCGCTGCCCAGGGGTTTCCCCAGATTCATGATCGGAATCTGAAAAAGGGAATAGAGATCGGCCAGCCTGATGCGCTCATCGTCTGATATCCCGGGAGGCATCTGCGGACGGACATCGCTGCCGAACAGCGCATACCACCACGCCCACGGCCCAACCTGCGGCACGCCTCCTCGATACCAGACGCCCTGCGACGCAAGCCCGGGCAGCATCCCCACTGCCGTGCCGGAAGCCATGGTCACCATGGCTTTGTGCGCGGGATGATTGAGTGAAGCCAGCAGAATTTGATTGTCGCCGCTCGATGAGCATCCGATAGTGCCCACTTTGCCGTTCGACCAGGGCTGAGCGACGATCCAGCTGACCGTGTCATAGCCGTCATTCCGCGCGCCCACCAGGATGTGATACTGCCCTACCGACCACCCCGTGCCCCGCTCACTCTGCACCACCAGAATGTAGCCGTGTTGCAATAAAAACGAGAAAAGCCCCTTGGACCACACCAGTTCCTCATCTTTCAGGTAAGGGGTCCGAACCAGAATCACGGGCATTCGTTCCGCAACCTTCTCCGGGCGCAGGACCGCCGTAGACAGACGGACCCGATCTCGCATGGGCACCATGATCTCCCTATCCGCGGTATATCCCGTATGGATACCGATCTTTTCGAGTATGTCCGGCTTCTGCGCCAAGCCTGGCGTTGAGACTGGGAATAAAAAGAAAAGCACTGCCGCCAGTGTCAGAGAGCGTCGCACTATGTTGTTCCTCATCATTCACCCCGGCGATGCTCCATTTGTTTTAATAAATCTGGGCCGAGGACGGCTGTGCTTCACGATTATCGTTGAACCGAGGACTCAACTCTACGCCAATCTCGGATGATCTGGGATTGCATCGGCAAAGCCCTTTGGAAACCTAGTTGAGGTCCAAGGGGGTAGGGTACTTGTACTCCTAAGGTTAACGAGAAAGTAGATTGCGGCCTACGAGCTCGGAACCTGGCTTAGCGCGGGCCGCTGGTAGAATGTTTTCTTATCCTGAGGGAAGGAAAATACCAGCCATGTCTTCACAGATGACTCCCGAGCAGGCCAAATTTCTGCTTGCACTCACGCTGCCCAACATCAAAACGGAACACGCAACTACCATGAAGGTGATTCAAGCGATCCCGCTGGACAAAGGCGACTATCGGCCTGAGCCAGTGGCCAAGAGCGGGCTGGAACTGGCCTGGCACATTGTGGCCGCCGAAAACCGCTTTCTCAGCGGCATCTGCGTGGGAAAGTTTGATTTCACGCCTAACCATCGGCCGGAGTCGATTCGCAACTCGGCGCAGATTGCGGCCTGGTTTGATGAGACGTTCAATGCCAACCTGAAGCAGATTGAAGGCCTGAGCGGCGAGCAACTGGCCAAGTCCGTCGATTTTCGCGGCATGTTCCAGATGCCGGCCGTCAGTTTCCTTCAACTCTCACAGAGCCACACAGTCCACCATCGCGGACAGCTTTCTACTTATTTGAGGCCCATGGGCGGCAAAGTGCCGTCGATTTATGGCGAAAGCTATGACGCTGCGCAGGCCCGTGCCGCTGCCGAAGGGAAGGCAAGCTAGGGGGAGATATTTTGCTTGACTTTCGCCTGTGCTTACGCTAACGTAAGACGTTTGTTTTCATTGTCTTATGTCCCGTGACAGATTGGCCGTTGCAGACATGAAAATTGAGTGGGCAGGGACGACGGATTGAACGCGATTTGGAGGCGAAATGACACGAAAAAGTAGCCTCGACAAGCTTTCGACAGTACTGTCGAATGGCACTTGAGCCTTTGTTTGCAACAAAACGCTTATAGGGGGGTGGGGTCTGGCTGAAGGACATAGGCAGAGGGTCGTGAGATCGGGTGATCGGAAAAACAAAACCTTACCACTGATCAACACGGATAACACTGATTAGGAATGGGAATGTGCGCATCGCTTAGAACCGGATGACGTCCGTGATCGCCTACAGACAGGAGAATTCCTTGAAGAAAGTTCGAACAGTAACCGTGATGATCGCGACTGCCATGCTGTCAGTTTGTGCGTTTGCTTTTCAAGGCACGGCGGCGCCGCCCAATGCGCAGAAG
>DATCAX010000135.1:0-5847 GCA_036512375.1 Candidatus Angelobacter sp.
CAGCCATTGATAGCGGCAACGCCATTAACTACGTCACCGGCGCATCCTACGGCCCGGACAGCGCGCTTACCGGCTTCGTCAGCGGCAACAGCGCAACCTTTGCCGGGATCACTAACGCGTTCAGTTACAACAAGCGCCTCCAGCCCGTGGCCATGTCAGCCAACGCGCCCAGCCAGACTGTGTTCTCCATCGGATATGACTTCCATGTGGGCAATGGCACAACAGGCGCGGACAATGGCAACGTTTTCGGCATTACCAATTACAAAGACACCAATCGCAACCAGACCTTTACCTACGATGCGCTGAACCGCCTAACCTCGGCGCAAAATGCGGGAACGGACTGCACCGCCAAGGTCCTCCAGAACAAGACTGAATACTGGGGCAACTCCTACGGGTATGACGCATGGGGCAACCTGCTCCAGAAATCCATTACCAAGTGCGGAGCGGAAAATCTGATCGTCACCGCAGATGCGCACAACTGGATTCACGCCTCAGGAACTGATTACCAGTACGACGCCGCCGGTAATATGACGTTTGACGCGACCGCCGGTTTGAACTACACGTTTGACCAGGAGAACCGCCTCACCGGAGCCAGCGGCTACGCATACACATATGACGGCGACGGCAACCGTGTGTGCAAATCGAACGGCAGCACGGGAACACTTTATTGGTATATGACTACGGGGATTGTCGGAGAAAGCGATCTGAGTGGAAATCTTACCGACGAATATGTTTTCTTCGATGGTGAGCGGGTTGCGCGCAAAAGCACCAATGGTGTCTTTTATTATTTCTCTGATCATCTAAAGACGGCTTCTGTCGTGACCGATTCCCTTGGAAACATCAAAAGCGAATCTGATTTCTATCCGTGGGGAGGAGAGCTCCAGTTCGTCAACAACGATTCGAACCATTACAAGTTCACCGGGAAAGAACGCGACACGGAAACTGGGCTTGATTACTTCGGAGCGCGGTATTACTCGAACGGCCTTGGGCGTTGGGTGTCCGCTGATTGGTCGGCCACCCCCGTTCCGGTGCCGTATGCGGATTTTGTTGATCCGCAATCGCTGAACCTTTACGGATTTGTCGGAGGAAACCCTGCGAGCAAGGCTGACACGGATGGTCACTGTCCGACTTGTGTCGCAGCACCCGAGGCAGTAGAAATAATAATCAATACGCCAGTGGTGGGCGAGATTTTTGGCTTGGGATACTTTTCGGTGCGGCTCGTCCAGGAAATTGGAGAAACTGTCCAAGCGATCAAGAATGAAAATGCGACATACGCTCAAGAACTGAAGGCTGTTGGCACAAACAACTCGGTAATGCAGCAGAAGAGCCAACAAAATCAAAATCAAACCCAAACCCAAACGGAAGAGCCTCCAGCACAGCCTGCACCAGCACCCGCCAGCGGTGGCGCGCAGAAGGGTGGCGGCCCGAAGCCCGGCAGCAAAGATGGGCCTGGATCTGGAAAACGGGCAACCCCTAGCCAAAGAAACGCTGCTCTCAAAGAGAATAACGGGAAATGCGTGTTCTGCGGAAAGAAAGCAAAGGAAGTGGATCATTCAATTCCGAAATCCAAAAATGGTGATACGACAACTCAGAATTTGCAACCTACCTGTCAACATTGCAACCGTCAAAAGGGACCAAAGACATCCGATGAATATCAAGACTGGAAAAAAGATCATGGAATAAAATAACGGTAACCATATGACAGAGAAAGTAAAAATCCGCTTTAAGCTAAACCCCGAAGATGAACAAGGCTACGAGGTTGAAAATCTCTGGGCTGAGCCTCTAGAAGATCATAACTTTCGGATACTCAACAGCCCCTTTTTTGTGTTTGACGTCAGCTTTGACGATATCGTGAAAGCAGTGGCGCATGATTCGGGGCTTCAATATGCAGGAATCGCTCGTAGGGGAGGGCATTCCACATATCGGATTTTCCTGCCAAGCGAACGCACCATTGAGGATTCTTCTTTTCAAGAGCATTGGAAGCCCATTTCCGATCAAGGGGCCACTATGGAAAATGCTAATGATCGTTTTATTGCGGTGGATGTTCCACCAGACGCCGACATTTCCGCAATCTATCATTTGCTACAAGAAGGAGAGAACGCGGCTGTTTGGTCCTTTGAAGAAGGACACTACTTCAGGCAATCGACTTAGAACTGGGCGGTGTCTCTTCTGCCGATTGCCAGGCGTAGTGGCGAAAACTGACCTCGCCCGGCACCTTGAAATCTGAATATGTGTTCTTTGATGGCGAGCGTGTTGCTCGCAAGGATTCTTCAAGCAATGCCGTTTTTTATTATTTCTCCGATCACTTAAAGACTGCTTCGGTCATTACCGATTCTGCCGGCGTGATCAAGGCCGAGTCGGATTATTATCCCTGGGGCGGCGAACTCCAATTTGTCAACAACGATTCCAACGACTACAAATTCACCGGCAAAAAGCGCGACATCGAAACCGGCCTCGATTACTTCGGCGCGGTATTACTCGAATGGGCTGGGACGCTGGGTGAGCGCGGATTGGTCGGCAACACCAATCCCGGTGCCGTACGCGGATTTTGGCGATCCGCAATCGCTGAATTTATATGGGTTTGTTGGAGGTAATCCTGCGAGCAAGGCGGACCCGGATGGGCATTGTTGTTGGGAAGAGTTGAAATCCTTTGGAATAGGTGTTGCCAAAGAGCTTCACAACATGGCGGCTGGATCGGCTGTTAGTCCTTTCCCCGGCGTGCATATGCCAGCTGCAGTCGGGGAGGCATCAGGGCTAACCAGCATGGGGACGGAAAATGGGGCGCAGCCCGTCATCGAAGGCCCGAGCAACAAAATGGAAACTGCTGGAATGGTCTGGAACTCTAACGATCTCGATGGCAACGAAGCTTACGGCGACTGAGATCAGCACTGGTGTTCGGCTCACCGAACAAACTGGCAAGTCGCTCGTCCAAAGTGAGCACGTTGGCGCAGAATTCGTTGATGCTGGTGGGAAGACCTACGATGCTATGGGAGGGGGAAAAGCATTCGAACACTTCGACGACGGCAGTAAATTCATGGAGTCGATTGTCAAGCATACAAACAAGTAAGTCGATAAAGTGGCCATCGACCTGAAAGGAGCGTCGAAGGATCAGGCTGGGGCCATTAAGGACTTTGTAAAAATGCTGACAAAGAAGCAGCAGGACAAAGTCATCTATGTAAAATAAATTTAGGACAGGGTGGATTACATGGGCACAAGCTTTGTCGAATATAAGGGATTCGGCTTCTGGACTCGCGACAGCTTTCTTGAGAGTTGGCTTACAATACTGTTGAATGAAATGAAAAAGTTGTCGGCGCTGGAGCCTTGGCAGGAATCGCTGATTGAGCATTGGCGTGTTCAGGCCACTATTGACGGGGGTGTGATGTCGGCAGGACTCGACGAGTTCCTGACAGATGGTAAGAGAAGAGACTTCGTGCTTTCAATGGCGACAGAAGCCTTGGAGCATAGTGAACCAGTGGGGCACCGCACTGGTGAACTTTTCATAAACCTTCTTGCAGGGAAGTTGAAAACTATTGTCTCCAGTCCAATCGACTACCTTAGTGATCCGGGAGCAACCTAACCTCGGCCCCGTTGAAGCCCGTCGCACCCAATATTTGGGCGGGTGGCCCCTACTTCTATTTTGTCTTTCTCGACCTCGCGATACTCGGGATGCCCTACCCTTTGCCCGAGAAGCCGCGCGCTTTTTTGCGAGCGCGCGGGAAGGGCGGGAAAATGGCGATTCCCTCAATTCGCTCTTGATTCGCTCCCCTGAATCGGCTAGAATCCGGCAGCGCCTCAGGGTGTAAGCCGTAAAAAGATACTTGAAAACCAGGGACTAGCAGAGAGGTATTGGAAATGGCTAGAACGGGCTCGATAACAAGCTAGAAAAAACCTTCGACCGTTCGGTCACCGCTCAGTCGAATTGAGGTTTGATGTTTGTTATCAACAAACCGGCTATGCCGGGTGGGGGTCTGGCTGAAGGACATAGGCAGAGGGCCGCAGGAATGAAGGGGTAATCCCCTGGGATTGAATCGCGTAAGTGCTTTGGAATCCTAGTTAACGAATGAGGAATGTGTACTTCACGCAAGGTGTGGAGTACAATCGACCCCATGCAGCTATTGGGCAATAGCAAGGATAGGCGCAAGGCACAAAGATTGCTTGCGCGTATGGGGGTGTACATGGCCAAGCCTTCTAATATCACGCCGACATCACCTAACACAGACACGCAGGGCCACTGGAATCTTGGCGACACGGCGACCATCTTCGCCCTCATTGTGGGGGTGGCTATGGTAGTACTCACCATCCCTTTATGGTTGCGAGTTGTAGGGTTGCTCGCTGTATCTTTTGGGCTTTTTCCCTTTACTCGAAAATCACACTGGACGCACTCGTGGAAAGCGACATCACAGAGGAGGTTAGCGATAGTCTGCGTGCTTGTTCTCTGGGCTATTGGCGCTCCACAGTTTCTCGCACAATGGCAAGCCAGCCATCCCTCAAAGCCTTCTACGGTTGCGGCTGCCCAATCGACAGACAACAGCGTAAATCAACAGTCGCGCACACCTGCTGCGGCTTCAAGTGATCCTGCCGTCCGTATTGATGCTGGAGATCATATTGACTTTGAAAATAGCAAAATTTCTGGCATGGAAATAAGAGGTGGCCATCACATATCTGTACGAAAGTCATCCATCACATCGAAGAACAAGCCGTTGTCGTCCACTGAGAATGTGTCGATTCCTCCAGGTACGACGATTAATGCGACAGCGAATGCCCCTGATAGCACAGCGGTTGGAATAAACACCGGAACGATCAATGTAAATCCTCCAGTAAATCCAAACGCCAAAACCAGAATTTACGATTGCCGTGGGAACTACAAAGACATTTCCGCTGGGAGTGTAGAAGTAAATACTGGCAATGATCAGACCACTGCTTACGGTGTAATGAATGGGTTGACCCATAAAGCATTCATCGAGCAAGATCCCAATAAGAAGCAGGCCACCTATCAAGAGTTGATGGACAAATGTAACGAGCAGATTAAATCCGTTCCCCAGTGGCTAACCTCATATGTGTTCTGTGCTCAGGCGCATCTCGTCATGGGAGACGAAATGAAAGCGCGGGAACTTATCTCGTATTTCGACAAACATAAAGGTGTGGCCTACAACACGGAATCATGTAAGGCGCTCTCTGATCACTTACATGAAGTGCTTAAAGTACCAGAACAGTGATCTCTAGGCTGCCGTTAACGTCTTGTACTCAACATTCTCCGCTTCTATCATTTTCAGAAGCGTATCGCGGAAAAGAAAAGAGTTTTTACGATTATTAAAACGGAAGCACATTTCGTCAAGGTAGGCTGCGAGATGCTTTGCGCTGATCTTGTGCCATGTTCCCATGATGCCGCGCTTGAGCAGAGAAAATGCGCTCTCGACCGTGTTGGTATAGATGTCGCCTTGCACGTAAACATGCTTGGAATGATTGATGGTTTTATGTTTTGCCGCATCCTGTCCAGCGCGTTTCATCGCATTCGGGTATGCGCCAAAGTCATCCGTTACCAGCACATCAACATCACTGCTGACGTTTTCCTTAATGTACTTCGCCAGTGTGCCGGACTTGCAATCTTCCGCATGGAAGAAACGGAGATCGCCGCCACGCTGACGGATGCCGATAACGATTTCTTTATTGTTTTTGGCGCGTCCACTGTAACCGCCATGAAACTTCCCGCCGACATAGGTTTCATCAACTTCAACCGTTCCAGTGAGCGGGGCTGGATTAACAGCCTTCATTGCAGCACGGATGCGATGGCAGAGATACCATGCCGTTTTGTAGCTGATTCCCATCATGCGCTCAATCTGTTTTGCG
>DATCAX010000136.1:0-14305 GCA_036512375.1 Candidatus Angelobacter sp.
CGGGGTGGAGAACAAGTCTGAGGACTATGCCAGCCATCTGCTGGAGCTTTACACCCGCTGCCTGGAAACGGTTAACGGTAAGAAATAACAAAACTTAAGTTTGCGCTAAGGCCGAATTCAAACGATAATCAGGGCAGCCGAATGCCCGGCTTGCCCCGTTCCCCCTGTGAACCTGCCGAACTACATTACGCTCTCGCGGATTGCCAGCATCCCACTGATCATATGGATACTTACTACGCCTTACTTCAGTGCGAAGAGCGCCAAGGAAGAGACGCTACGCGTGGTTCTGGCTTCAGGCATCTTCATCCTGGCTTCCATCACCGACGGCCTTGACGGCTATCTGGCGCGCCGCCGCGGCCAGATCACCACCATGGGCATGCTGCTGGATCCGCTGGCGGACAAACTGATGATCGCCGCCTGCTATATCACCCTGTTGCGCCTTAGCCCGAACATCGTAAACATATGGGTGGTGGTGCTGATTATTGGGCGGGAATTCCTGATCAGCGGCCTGCGATCCATTGCCGCGTCAGAAGGCTTTACGATCGAAGCCAGCGAACTGGGAAAGCTCAAGATGGTGGTGCAGATCGTCTCCGTGGTAGCTACTATCCTGAGCCTGCGCTGGGACACATGGTATTTCAATCTGCGCATATTCTCATTCGTCCTTGACGTAGACCTGGTGGCGCGGATGGCCATATGGTTCATGGTGGCGGTCTCAGTGATTTCCGCTGTGGATTACTTCTGGGGTTTCTGGAACAAGATAGATAAACGCGTGGAACGGCGCAGACGGCGTCCGTTTATACTCAGCCGGCGCAGGAAGAAAGCGTTGCAGGAAGCCGAAGCGAACAATCCCGCTAAAGCGCATTGAAGCTGGCCATCAGCCTGTCCGGCGTAGAATGGAATCATGTTGACCGCACCTCTTACTTCCACTGCAAGCAGGGTATTCAAGGCCAGCCGCTGGACCCGTGGCAATTTTCTCTTTCCCACTCGCATTGAAGTTGGTCCGGAGCGTGTCTTGCGGATCAAACCCCGGTTCTTTGGGAGCTCAGAGGAAAGCATTCCCATCACCAAGGTCGCATCGGTGCTGATCAGCACGGGAATGCTCTGGTCAGACATTCGGATTGATTCCACCGGAGGTACAAACCCCATCCTGAGCCATGGCCATCGGAAGGCAGACGCGGTGGCGATCCGCAATGTGATCGAACACTACCAGCAGGGCCTGCCGCAAAAATAAGGGCATCCCGCATGCTCTAAATGCAGGGTCAAAAGTTACCAGCTTATCTTTTACCAGCTCATCTTTTACCAGCTCATCCAAGGGACAATTTGTTCTCTTCTCCGTCTAAAACCATGGAACCACAATGGCTTTCCGCTCGTATTACTGAGCAGCAATAAGGAATCGACCAGGTTTAGAAGCGGTTATCCGCACAAATGAGAATGGCGTTGGACACGATCGGGCAGGTACTGAGCATTTTGTGGGCGCACAAGCTGCGTTCATTTCTCACCATGTTTGGTATTGCCTGGGGTGTGGGGTCATTGCTGTTTCTGGTGGGCGTGGGTGAAGGGTTCCGCTCCGGGCAGCGCAAGAACATGGCGACCATTGGCGAGGACGTAATCTTCGTCTGGGGCGGGCAGATTCCGGTGGTGCCGGGCCAGAACCAAGACCAGCGCAGCTATTATCTGACTTACAAGGATTACCTGGACATCAAGAATGAAGCCACACTGGTGGGCGACGTTGCGCCGGTGGTGGGGCGCGGCGATATTCGCGCCGTGAGCGATTTTGCTACAGCCAGCGGATTTGTGAGTGGCAGCACACCGAACTTCAACCATATCCGCTTTTTGCCGCAAGGCGAAGGACGCTGGCTGAACCAGAGCGACGAAGACCAGAAGCGGCAGGTGTGCGTGCTGGGTTACCAGATGATGCGCAATTTGTTTCCGGGGCGACCGGCCATCGGGAGCACAATTCTCCTGAACGGGATTCGTTTTGAAGTTGTTGGCGTGCTGGCCAACATCGGGCGGCAGGAGAATAACCTGGGGAACGTGCGCGTATTTATTCCTTTCACCAGCATGCACCAGTATTTCCCGATGAAGAACGAGCACACCACGGACGACATCGGCAATCTGATCCTGAAGCCGGCGAGCCGCGAGAAGCATGAGGGCGCGGTGGAGCAGATACACAAAATCATTGCGCGCAATCACGGCTTTGACGCCAACAATAAAGAGGCCTTCCAGGGCTGGGACACGGTGCAGACCCAGGACATGGTGGGGAAGATTTTTGACGGCATGGATATTTTTCTGGGCGGCGTCGGCATGGTGACGCTGGTTCTGGGCGCGATTGGGATTGTGAACATCATGCTGGTGTCAGTGACTGAGCGCACGCGCGAAATCGGATTGATGAAGGCGCTGGGCGCCACCAACCGGCGGATCTTGATGCAGTTTTTTCTGGAAGGCGCATTTCTTACGGCACTGAGCGGCGGCACCGGCATAGCGATTTCCGCCGGCGTGATGGCGCTGCTGGCCATGCTGCCCACGCCTCCGGGATTTGATTTGCCGCACATTGTGCCGTCATCGGCGGCCGCGGCGCTGATTTCACTGTCGATTGCCGGCATTGTTGCGGGATTGTATCCTGCGCGGAAAGCTTCACTGTTGCAGCCGGTAGAAGCGCTGAGAAGGGAATAAGCGGATGGTCCACGATTTGTTGGGACAGGCGTATTCGTCGATCAAGCACAACCGGCGGCGCACAGCCCTGACCATGCTGGGCATGGCGTGGGGTATTGCCACGGTGGTGATCCTGCTGGCGTATGGCGCTGGATTTGGCCGCGCCATTACCGCGATTTCCACTAACTTCGGCATGCAGATGATGGGGATCTTTCCCGGACGAACCTCCTTACAGGCAGGCGGAGCCAAGGCGGGCACACAGATTCGTTTCACCATCGACGATGTGCAGCATTTGCAGGAGCAGATTCCAGTGGTCCGGCATATCTCGCCGGAAGCCTCATTCGACGCGAACGTGCAACATGAAAACCGCACACAGAAATTCAATGTAGGCGGATTTACGCCGGCGATTGTGCCGGTGCGCGCGATCAAGGTGGAACAAGGCCGCTTCTATAACGATGGCGATGAAATGCAGCGGTCCGCGTGGCGGTGCTGGGATCTGACGCCAACGACAAACTTTTTTCCGGCCAGCCGGCGCTGGGTGAAACCGTTCGCATTTCCGGGATCAGCTTTGAAGTGATCGGCGTGCTTGAAGCCAAGATGCAGGAAGGGGACGACAACATAAACCAGGTGGTGTACATCCCTTTCAGCACCATGGGTGACATTCGCGACACGCGCTACCTTGACGGAATATGGCTGGATTACGAAGGCCTGGAATACGAGAAGGTGGAAGGCAACATTCGCAGCGTGCTGGGCGCGGCGCACGGATTCAACAGCAAGGACCCGCGCGCGGTGTTTATCTGGAACACGATGAAGAACCTGAAGAACTGGCAGATCATCATCCTGGCGTTGCAGGTCCTGCTAGCCGTTATCGGCACACTTACGCTGGGGATCGGCGGGGTGGGACTGATGAATATTATGCTGGTGTCAGTGACGCAACGCACGCGGGAAATTGGCGTGGAAAAAGCGCTGGGAGCGCGCCGCCGCGACATCCTGACGCAGTTTCTGGCTGAAGCCATGGCCATTACTTTTACCGGCGGCCTGCTGGGCGTGGCCGTGGCGTATGTCTTCTCCTGGATCATCGGGACGATTCCACTTTATAGCGTAATCGCTAAAAACGCCGACGCAGGCGACATCCGCCTGGCTATTTCGCCCATGGACCTGCTGGTTTCCACGACAATTCTAATCGTAGTGGGACTGATCAGCGGCATGCTGCCAGCCGTAAAGGCGTCACGCCTAGACCCGATTGAAGCCCTGCGCTATGAATAGAAAGCACTAAATCCACTAGCCTTGCCCGCAAACGGTACGTTTGTGGCTTATTCAATCGCGCGCCCTAAAGCGGCGCAACTCCTGCCGATAACTAAGGTACATGACCCCTCGCGGGACAGGAGCATACACCAATGGAGAAGTTGAAGATACTGGTTGCGGAAGACGATCTTCCCAGTCTTTTGTTGTTGGAGAAGTTGCTTACAGACTGGGGCTATGAGGTTTCCTCCGCGCATGACGGCGAGAGTGCGCGCCAGATGCTGCAGCGTGGCGGCTTCCATCTTTGCCTGCTCGATTGGCAAATGCCGGAGATGACCGGACGCGATTTATGCGAATGGATACATTCCTCAGAGATCGCTCCGGTCCCCTATGTCATTTTGTTGACGGCCAAAGGCAAACCGCAGCAGATTTGCGACGGTTTTGCCGCCGGCGCCAATGATTACATCATCAAGCCTTTTGACCGCGACGATCTGCGCTACCGGCTGGCTGGGCTGGCACTGCGAGTGGTGCGCGCTGAAGCGTTGGGAGAACAGGCCGCTCGGATGGAGCCCATGGAAATCTACCGGCTGGATCTGAGCAGGTATCGGAAAGAGCTTGGATCGTCTTCATAACGCAAACTAGCAGATTCATTAAGACAGCTCTAAGTCGACCGGCGGATGGTGTGCGAGTAAAGCAGCGTGCGTTCTTTGAAGCCGAGGCGGCGATAGAGTTCGACGGCGCGCGGGTTGTCGGTACGGACGGTAAGAAACGGGCGCTCACCCCGGGCGTGAATGCGGTCTATCAAAGCGCGCATGATGGCCGTTGCGTAGCCGCGGCCTTCGTGTCCGGGCATGGTGGCCACGGTAGTGATCTCACGATAGCCTGCGATATGCAGGCGCAGGCCGCCCATCGCAACCAGTTTGCCTTCTTCGTTGCCTTGTTGGCGAATGCCCAGAAATTGTCCCAGCTTTTGAATGCGCGGGCACAACGCGCGGCCCGGACGCGTGGCCACATAGAGAACGCTCATTTCCGGAACGTCAGCGGGCGTGAGTTCGATAACCTCAGGAGCGGCTTTATCCGTCGCGGCTTCACTCGGCTGCGACGAGGCAGCGGTTTCTCCCTCAAGCACCATCTGGTGCAGTTCGACGGCGCGCAGCACGTCCCAGCCGGCAGTCAACTTTGGCGGCGCAGGGAAGTAGAGTGTGACGGGGTCCCGCTGGATGAGCTGCGCGAGCGAATCAAAGGCCATTGCAGTATTGGCAGCCAGCGCTCCCAGCAAAGTCATCTCCGGTTGGAACCTACGGGCCAGCGCCGAGGTGTGCGCCAGTTGCGCCTGCTTGGTGGTGAGCGCAGTCCAGACGGCATTATCGAGCGGGAGCATGGAGCTAAATTGTACAGGAGAGGCCCACACACACGGCAGCGGTAATGAAGTCGGCCCTACGAGGTATCGTCTGATGAATGCGGCCAGTCATCGCCGTGACCGAATTGGGTCCAATCACTTGCGCGGAAAACTGAAATAAAATCCAGTACAAATTCATCCTGTGGTTTTTGTTGCACAGTCACGCGTAGCAATTTCAACCGCGAAGGCGGTGCGCCTTGGCGAACATTGTTGGCAAAACCAGCGTCGCGTGTGAAACAAAGGTCAAAGCTATCGCGAGCGAATTCGTAAAGCTTTCCGTTCTCTAATCCCTGGAGCCGCAAGGTATGAATCGATTCCACTTCGTGACCTTCTGCACGCAACGCAGCGACGAGCTTCCGGGGTAGATTCTCGTCCAGTAGAATTTTCACGCCGGCTGGAGGTCTTTCCGCCGGGCCAGTTCACCAAGAACGCCGCGCACCGATTCCTCAGTGAGACTGGGATAAGCGTCCACAATTTGGGCAATGGTCATGTCTGCGGCGAACGCCTCAAGAATAAGCGCGACGGAAATGCGTGTGCCGCGCACACGCGGGCTGCCTCCAAGGTGCTCTGGGTCAGTGACAATCCAAGTGTCCATAGGATCAAGCTTACGCTAGCCGAATGAGCGACTCAAGCCGCACTGCGGCGTTTCTCCAGAGAACGGCGGTCAGGCGTTCTTCGTCTTCAAGAACGTACCCTTCTCCAGTTCCTGGAACGCGTCTCTCAGCTGTTCCTGTGTGTTCATCACGATTGGCCCGTACCATGCCACCGGTTCCTGCAACGGCTTGCCGGAGACCAGCAGGAAGCGGATACCATCTTCACCGGCCTGCACGGTGACTTCGTCGCCGCTGTCAAAAAGAATGAGAGAGCGATTTTCGGCGCTGGCAGGCGGCGCGGTGTCGAGCCAGTTCACGCTTTCCGTAGGCACGGCCAGTGGTCCGGAAGCATTGCAGAACTTGCCTGATCCGCCGAAGACATAGGCAAAGGCATGGCGTGTGTGTTCTACCGGCAGGGTCTTGCGACGCCCCGGCGCGACCGAGACGTCGATATAGGTAGGATCGGCGGCAATGCCCTCGACGGGGCCTTTCTTGCCCCAGAAGTTGCCGCAGACCAGACGGACATGGGTGCCGTCATCATCAGTGATTTCCGGGATCTCCGCGGTCTTTACTTCCTGATAACGCGGCGGCGTCATCTTGAGCGCCGAAGGCAGATTCGCCCAGAGCTGGAAGCCGTGCATGCGTCCGGTGGGATCGCCCTTGGGCATTTCCTGATGAATGATGCCGCTGCCGGCGGTCATCCACTGGACGTCACCTGCGGCGATGGCGCCGTGGTTGCCCATGCTGTCACCGTGTTCGACCGTGCCGGCAAGAACGTAAGTGATGGTCTCAATGCCGCGATGAGGATGCCAGGGGAAGCCGGCAAGGTAATCTTCCGGCGATTCATTGCGGAAATCATCGAGCAGAAGAAAGGGATCGTAGTCAGAGGTGTTGCCGAATCCGAAGGCGCGCCGGAGATGGACGCCTGCGCCTTCCATAGTGGGCTTGGATTTGATGACTTTCTTGACGGGACGGATCGACATGATGGGCCTCCAAGTAGATGGTAACGCAAACGATCTCAAGTCCACCACGAAGGCACGGAGAAGAAAAGCTGACCACTGATTTTACTGCAGAACACCAAATAAACGGACCTCTCGGGATGGCGACTCCATGTGCGAGGTGTATCAAGTGAGCCGAGAGGAGAAATTACCAGCGAAGAATTTCACACATGATTCCACGGATAGACCCGGATTCGATGAAGGTTTGTTGCGATCAGTTTAATCAGTGTTTATCAGCGGTAACGTTTTACGGTCGTCCCGCATACTCCAGAATCGCATTGACGTGAATCTGTGTGGTATCGAGGAAGGGAATGCCGATGGAGGAACTGTCTGTCAGGATCAGAGGCAGCTCGGTGCCGCCCAGGATCAATCCCTGAATGCCATTTTCTTTCTTCATCCGGGTGGCGATCGCGAGCATGCCCTCGCGTGTTTGCGGCAGGAATTTTCCCGGGATAAGTTCGTTTATGTATTTGTCATGGATGTAATTTTGTTCTTCAAGAGTCGGCACGGTAAGCGCAACGCCTTCACGAGTAAAAACGTCAGGATAGAAGCGGCCCTGCATGGTGAAGCGCGTTCCGAACAGTCCAAGGTTCTTGAGCTTTCGACGTTTGGCTTCCGCGCAGGTGGCTTCGACAATGCTGACGAGCGGAAACGGGGAGCGTTGCTGCACCTCATCGAAGACGATGTGTGGTGTGTTGGCTGATAGCAGACCGCATTCCGCCCCGGCGCGGGCAAGGCGCTCAAGCTCTTCAAGAAAATATTCCGTAAGTTCGCCAAGTTCATTCGCCGCAACCATGGCGAGTCCTTTCTTGACGTCGAGACTGGTAATGATGATTGCAGGCGCGCCGTCTCCAGGACGGAGTTCATGGTGCGTGGCCAGCAGCCGGCGGTAATAGTCGATGGTGGATTCAGGACCGAGACCGCCGATGATGCCGATGATTTTCATCTACAGCGCTAGATGTTGGAGTGTGCGGCGAGGATTCGTTTTTTGGGGATGTTAGAGGCATTCTTGTGCCGCCCCTGCGGGGCTAGTCATCTCTTGCCGCGTACCCAGCGCTTACGCGCTGGGCTCAATAATTTCGCGCCTGCGGCGCTGGATGATCGGTCTGGAATGGAATTGGCAGAGGTGACAGATTTGAGACGCAGCAATGCTCGAGTCTCTACGTTGAAATCAATGCGCTCATGACGGCATCGATCCGACCATGCCATTATGTTTAAAAAAGCACAGGCCAAACTCAGGTTGTCAGATTCGATCCGGTAACGATGAACTTGCCATCCGCCTTAATCTCTAACCACTTCAACGTTGGTTCCGGCGACGGTCATTTTGATGACGCGGTATTGATCATCGACCCAGAGAACCCACTGCGTGGAGTCGGAGTCGCGGCTTTGGTCGTTGAGCCAGGTGAGGGATTGCGGGCCGGTCATATCCAGCTTGACCTTATTGAGTTCACGCTCCACGCCCTTGACCATCACTTTATCCGGACCGAGTAGTTCCAGTGTTGCGTTGCCGGAAAGATGCTGGCGGGGCACGAGAACCACAAACCTGCCGGTGGCGCATACGAGTGCGTTTTCCTGGCGTCGGCAGCCATTGGCCAGGTACCACCACAACAGGACCTCACGCTGGGAGAAAAAGTTGTCGTCAAGAATGATGGTGGAGAGAGGCAGCATGTGCGGGACATCGAGCTTTTTCTGGTCGGCGGGCGTGATGTGTTCCACCAGAAGCTGATCTTTGGGTTCGACGGAAGACTCTTCTTTCTGTGGGACGGTGGCGTGCCAGCTATAAGACCGCAACTCTCCCTTGGCCGATACTTGCATTTCCGCTGTCTGATTGGCCTTGAAATGGCCGTCGTCAAACTTGATTTCAGAGGATGCGGTGGAGTACGCGTGATCGCGGTCGCCGTTCGTGGTTTCCGTGATGTTGAACGTCTCAGTGCCCACGCGCTTGCCATTCATGAAAATGCCGAAGCTACCGGAGTCGGCCACCTTGGAGCTGGCTTTATCTTTGTCTTTGATCTTGTCGGCCGCGTTGAGACATATTGATGTCGCCAGTACCGCGCTCAAGAAAATGGCCAGCTTTACTGCTTTCACTTTTCTACCTCCGAGTGTTTTAGTTCCGCTTTTCTGTTTCCGCTTCTATGCTTAAAAGCGTTGCCGCTTTCAGCAGCTGTTCGATCTCCGCCGTAACCTGTGGTACCGATTTGTCGAGCGTCTGAACCGTGAATCGGGCCAGCGCGTAATCTGCGCGGCGGGCGGTAAAGAGCTCATTAAACCGGACATCCTGCTGTGCCAGCGGGCGCAATTTGCGCTCGCCCTGGCAGCGGCGACGCAGTTCGTCGACAGGAGCTTCCAGCAGCACAGTGGTGGCGCGTGCCGAACTGAGTGCGTCACGATTCTGCTTCTGCACAAATGCCCCGCCTCCAAGCGCTAATACAAGATCGTTGCCGGCCTTGCGATCTTGCAGTAAAGCGGTAAGAGCTGCGGTCTCCATGCGTCGAAAAGCGGCTTCGCCGGAAGCAGCAAAAATCTCAGCCACGGTGGTCTGCTCACGCTGCTCGATAAAGTCATCGAGATCCAGAAACTTCCAGCGCAGACGCTGCGCCAGTGCGCGCCCTACGGTGGTTTTACCCGCGCCCATAAACCCGATGAGGACTATGCATCGCATTTAGTTGCGGAAATTCCAGTATGCATCCGGCGTGCAGGGGCGGGCATCTGCTCTTCCAGCCATAAGGGTTTTCTTAAACGCGCGATTCGTGTTTTATTGCTTCTTCACGCGAATTTTACCACTGAAAGACTGGAGCTCAACGGAAGATGAGCCGGAATTGGAGGTACCTGCGAAGGAACGTCCTTGGTGAGGGACGAAGGAGTTGTGGGACTTCTCTTGTAGAGGAAAAGCATTCTCAACCTGGCCATTGGTGGAACGCGCAGTGAGATCGACGGAAGCTGTGGGGGGCAAAGTGACATCGATGGCGCCACTGTGCGTGGTAAGAAGGTAGTCGCCGCCGCCGGAGCAGTCGCCCAGATATTCAATGTTGCCGCTGGTGGTACCTACGGAAACTCGTTGTCCCGTTACGTTGCTTAGCTGGACAGTGCCGCCGGTTGATTGAATATCAACGCGACTCATGGTGACATCTTTCAAATTGACCGGCGCTGTCATACTGCGTACACGAACATGGGATTTAGCAATGTTGTGAACAGTGATCTGTCCGGTTTCAGAGGACAAACCAATTTCCGCGTTGACGCCATCTGCGGTGATGGAAGCGGAGGTAGTGCTTACATTTACGGAAACGCCGGCAGGAACCGTAACGTCGTAATCGACTTTCGCTTCGTCAGCTGTGGGCTTCTCACCGGGGAGGGCGTGTGTGATAAGTTCCACGCGCTGCCTGTTAGCGCTGATATTTTGATCGACTTCAACTTTTGCGGAATGGAGCGTATAGGCGACGAGCAATTGATGTCCGGAGCCTGAATGGAGGGCAATCGAGCCTCCGCCACTGACGATGTTCACCGTGCCGCCCGCAGCGATATCAATCTTTGTTTCTTTGCGCGTGTCCGTTGCGTGCGCCGCGGACAAACAAATGTAGACGGTCACGGCAGTCAACAGCAGAGCGCGTGGTGCGGTGTCAAGCTTCATAGCTGTCTCCTGCTTTCATCCATTCAGGGTAACGAACGGGCGGTCGCCATCTGGTAAACCATTTCTTTTTGCTCGTACGCATCCTGCAAAAGCGCCTGTGCGGATGTGTCCCCGGGATCGCTTTTTGCAGCCAGTTCGGCGTCCGCGATATAGGCATTCACGTCACGCAGACTGGCTTCATAGGCGCCCTGCGCGTCAGGGGACTGTTGCGAAAGCTGGCTGATCAGCTGCTGATCGTCGCTATTAAATTGAGTTGGATCTGCAGCGTTATTTTGCGCCGTCAACGGAACTTGGGGCAACTGCCGGGGTTTGTAGTTGATAAGTACGACAGCAAATGCAATTACCGCCGTAAGGGCCAGCGCCCAGCCTAGGGGCGTCCAGCTTTTGGTTTCTGTTTGGGAGGTCGAGTTTTTCGTTATATGCCCCAGCGGGGGCATTCGACCCTCCGGAAGCAATCCCTCTCGCTTCAGGGATTGCTCAATGTTGCTCCATACACGCGGATTCGGATCGTGCATGGGTAAAAGTAGTTTGGCTTGTTCGGCGATGTAGCGCAGGTCCCGCACCAGTGAGGCACAAGACAAGCATGTCTGCAGGTGCGATTCGTCGTCGCCTCCGCCGCCGCTTTCAATGATGTAAGGCAGTGTTTCCTGAAACTGCTGACAATTCATTTTCGTCATTCCTCTCCCAACTTGCTTAACGGGGGAACCCAAACGCATTTTAGGATTCCTGAACAGCGTCTTTCTACGCCTGTCCAGATCGCCTCTTTCCGCGTTATGGACTCGGGTCTTGCTCTCAGCCGCGTGGCTTTTTTACCTGCGGGCGGCCTTTTCGGCTCTGCTGAGTTTCAACAGATCGCGCAGCTTCATGCGCGCCTTGTGTAATTGCGACTTACTATTTCCTATCGAACATCCCATCATTTCCGCAATCTCGTTGTGTTCGTAGCCTTCAACGTCATGCAGGACGAAGATGATTCTGTATCCTGGCGGCAGGCTTTCAATTGCCCGCTCCAGGTTTACCCGATCAATCGACCCCGCCAGCACATTGTCCCTGGCGCCGATATCTTTCTTCGGCCCATCTTCATGCTGCGGCTCCAGCGCCTCATCCAGAGAAATCTCCGGCAGGCCTTTCTTTCTCAGGTGCATCAGCACCACGTTCACCGCCAGCCTGTGCAGCCACGTTGAAAACGCTGACTCGCCCCTGAACGTGGCTATCTTGCGATACAGCTGCAAGAACGCTTCCTGCGTCAGGTCTTCAGCTTCAGCCGTATTGCCAGTCATGCGCAGGCAAAGTGAATAGACGCGGCGTTTATGGAGCCCATACAGGCCCGAAAATGACTCCGCGTCACCGGCTTTAGCTCTGTCAATCGCTTCGGCTTCGGTCATTCCAGAGGCGATTACTTTTTTTGCTTGTGTCAATTTTGCCTTTTGAGGCCGCTGTTCCTTTGGATGCGGCATTGTAGCTGCTTCGTTGTCCATCCGGGTAGCTCTTGCCACGATAAATGGCCCGCCTTGCCCCGGTTCACTCTGGCCGTGCCCAACTACCGGCCCGGCTTCATTATAGGTAAGGACCCCACCCGCGCCAGACGACCGTCTCTGTGTTTGTCCCATGTGACTAAACATGGAAGCCTTTTTCGGGAACTTTGGTTGCCTGAGCTTCAGCACTTAGCCATTACCACTCAGCCATTGGTCTCTGGACTGCCGGCTTTTGGCTCTTCGACTTCAACTCTTGGCTCTTGGACTCGATTTCTAGCTTTTGGCCTTTGGCCCTCAGCCACTCGATCTGCCCAAGGTGTGCACTTTTATACAGTTTTCCATATCTTTTTCCGAAGGCTCTTCTCCGTGTGTCTCCGCGCCTCCGCGGTGAGATTTTCGCCCTTTCCGATCCGTGTAATCCGTGCTTATCCGTGGTAAGGTTTTTGACCTCCCGCCCGATCTGCGCTTATCTGCGTAAATCTGCGGCGAGAGGTTTTTGGCTTTTCCAATTCCGGCGATTTTGGCAACCTTCCGCTCTTCTCCGCGTCTCCGCGCCTGTCCCAAAAATACCGCTGCCCCCGACCAGTCGTCATCCCGATAGGTCCGCAATTTGGCTGCGTTTTCATCAGCAGCCAAATAGGACCCGAGGGACCTGCTCCGCTGTCGCATCGGGACCGATACAAAGCGATTAGAGGAATCCTCAAATCCGCGTGATCCGTGGTTAGACCTGTTTCCGATCACCAGATCACCCGATCTGCCCCTCTCTTCTCCGCGCCTCCGCGGTGAGATTTTCGCTCTTTCCTAATCCGCGCTCATCCGCGAGAGGCTTTTGCTTTTCCAATTTCGGCGATTTTGGCAATCATGGCAATTTTTGGCAATAGCTCTCCAGCTCCACCACCTCCAGCGGACACCCTTCCCAATTGTGCTTCCAGCACACAATCAAGTCGCAGTCGTCCAGCCGGTGTCCATGGGTCAGGAAATTCCGGCTTTCGTATTCAAATTCAATCCTTATCTGCTGCCAGCGTCCCGGCTCAACTTCGCGGAAAGCCTCGCAGTCCGGAAATTCAGATTGCAACCGGATCACCATGTAGCCCATCTCCCGTGCCACTGTGCCAAACAGAAACACCACGCCCATCTCGTTCGTCGGCGCCAGCCCCAGCGGCATGGAAATCATCGGCGGCCCATAGAACGGACGGTCTTTGAATATCCTGGGCCGCATCAGCCGGCCATTCGTCCGGCCCGACGTCCGTCCAGCCTCAGCGTCAGCCTCCTTGTGCCTCGCAATAACGTCCAGCACGTCGCCCCATTCCCCTTCCAGCCCTTCTTCCCGGGCAAAGTCCATCAGCCCTGCCGGCACGTGTACCCAGCCGCCATGGCGTCGTATCAGCGGCCTTACGCTGTAGCTGCCATGCATCTCAAATTCTGCCATCGTCGGCAGCTTGCCCAGCTTGCGCACCACTCCTGCCCAGTCCGTGAACAGGACTTTTGCGTCCGCCTCATAGCCCGGGCCTGTCCGGTGCAGCCCGCATTCATGCAGGGCTTTCGCATAATTTAAAAAGTGCTTTCGGATCTCATGCTTGCTCATCTTCATGGTCCGCCGCACTTCGGCAAAGGTTGGGACATGTCCCAACCGCGTCGCTGATTCCTGTATCGCAGCAATAACCTCTTCTTTGCTCATGGCATTCTCCAAAGGAAGGAAATTCGGGTGTGTGCTTTGAGTTCTGGTGCTTGGTTCCTGGGGTTGACTTCTGGTGCTTCTGAGTTCCTGGGGTTTACTTCTGGTGTTTTGGTTTCAAGTGCTTAAATTTCTGGTGCTTGGCCCGAGTCTTGGCCCTTGAGGGCACAGGGCTCTTTCTTGCGGGTACTTCCAGGGGTTCAAATCTTTGGACGTGAAATGGGTTGCAAAAATGCGTTGCAGCTGAAAACGGGCCTTCTGGCTAGAAGCCAGTAGCTAGCTGCTAGCAGCTATTCACCGTCGAACAATAGCCGAAAACCATATCCAGAATCAATAGGCTTTTAGGCCGAGCCGCGACCGTGAAATTAGGCCATCTTGACAACCAAATGCCCACGAACAAATCGATTTTGAACAACCATTTTCAAAATACGATTTGTGGACCGCAGGCGCCCCCGCCTGCGAAAACTCGTCTATCTCGACCCCTGGCAAATTGTTTAAACGAGCGCTCTTGGTGGAAGAGCGGCCCTTCAGGGCCGCGTAAAGATCGCAAATTCCCTGTCATCCTGACCGACCACGAACGACCCTGAGCTTGTCGAAGGGGAAGCGAGTGGGAGTGGAAGGATCCCGAGAATGAACCGCACCACCA
>DATCAX010000137.1:0-4050 GCA_036512375.1 Candidatus Angelobacter sp.
TGCCGCGCACCAGGATTGCCTCGTTGGCCCAGTGAATATCCGCGAGGTTCAACCCCGTCAGCTCCGCATTACGAATGCCGCAACCATACAGCAACTCCAGAATCGCCTTGTCGCGCGCCGGCCAACTGGCTGCGTCCTCGCCCACCGAGTCCACAACCTGGTTCATCTGTTCAATGGATGGAACGCGCGGCAGATGTTTTGGTAGGCGCGGCGTCGCCACCAGGGACGCGGCATTCATGTCGATGTGTCCCGTGCGTGCCAGCCACTTGAACCAACTTCGAATCGCCGCCAGCGCCCGCGCCGCAGATGCCTTTGAAAGGCCGCGATCATAGAGCGTGCCCAGGTACGCGCGAATGTCGGTGTGCTCGATCCTCTGCACACTCTGGTCCACATTCTGGTCCGTACTCTGCTCGGCCCCATAGTGCTCATTGACCCATGCAGCAAAGCCGTGCAGCTCCCGCTGGTAAGCGCGCAGAGTGTGTGTTGAGGATCCTCGCTCATTGGCCAGAACCTTCAGAAAGCCGTTGACCACATCATCGAGCCGAGAGGAAATCACCTGAACCGACGATGTGCTCATGCCGGCTCCTTCTCCGTCCTTGCACGGACAACCGCCTTCTTGCGCCGCGAAGCTGCGGGCGGCCGTTCCCCAAATGGACGCGGAGTAGATTTAACGGTCTCCGGTCTCGATGCTCCGCGGGGATGGTGTTTGCGGTGCACCGCCTTGAGCCGTCCCAGCGCCAGGTGCGTGTAAACCTGCGTTGTGGATATGTCTGCGTGGCCCAGAATCAACTGCACGCTGCGCAGGTCGGCGCCATGCTCCACCATGTGGGTGGCGCAACTGTGGCGCAACCGGTGCGGGCTGGCTGTGTTGTCAGCTATCTTTACCAGGTGCCAGATCCATTGGCGCGTGAGCGGCATGCCCCTGAGTGAGAGAAACAAGCGCGCCGGGTCTTGCCGCGAAGATTCCTGCCGCGCGGCATTGGCTTTGCTTTTGCTGCTGATGCGCGCCAGGTGCGGCCTGCCCTCGCGCAAATAGGTCTCGAGTGCTTCCACCGCTGTGCGCCCCAGCGGAACAATGCGTTCCTTGTCGCCTTTGCCGCGCAGATGCACGCGCCCCGCATCCAGTGCCAGGTCGCCGGTGGAAAGAGATGTCACCTCCGAGACGCGCAGCCCGCCAGCGTAGAGCAGCTCGAGTATGGCGCGGTCGCGCAAAGCGGTAGCCTTCGCCTGCGGATGCGAGGCAGCCATTCCGGCGCGCTCCAGCATCTCCGCAACCTCAGGCTCCGCCAACGACTTGGGCAAAACCTTCCACGCCTTGGGCGACTCAATATTTACCGTTGGATCGTGATGAATGCGCCGGTCCAGCAGCAGCCACTTGTAAAAACCGCGCAGGCAACTCAGCTTTCGCGCCGACGAGCGAGATTCTATGCCGTGGTTGCGAAGATTCTCAAGGAATGCAGCCACATCCTCCTGAACCGCCTTCAGGAGTACGCCGTTTCGGCCTTCGATGAACTCCGCAAAGGTCCTCAGGTCGCTTAGATAGGCCTCGCAGGTAAGGGGCCGCAAGCCCTTTTCCACGCGCAAATACGCCTGGTATTCCTTCAAGAGCGTTAAATTACGCGGGGTGTTCACAGCTTCAATTATCCGCGCGTTGAAGCCGCATCTACGGGCGCGGGGAAGCTTGTCGAACCTCGTTCATCAAGGAATCAACATCAGCACTAGCGGATTTTTGCAGCCAGCCTTCCAGATATTGATTCGAGGCGGTCCATTCTCCCGGTAGGGAGAATACGAAAATAGCCCAGGGTGGAGCGCAGCGGAACCCTGGGTCCGCATTTTTCGCCCTTAATCACCGTCCCGTAGGGCCGGTCTGAGTCGGGAATATGGATTTTCACTTCCGGCATCGTCGGGTGAAGCACAAATGCGACGAATCGGCGCTGCCGGATCGATCCACCCTACTTCGACGCATTCCAATGAGCTTCGATCTCCTCCAGCGGCTTGTTCTTGGTCTCCGGCACATAGCGCCACGTAAACACCGCCTGCGTCACGCACATCAGGGCAAGAAACCCCAGCGTAACTGCCTTCCCAATTACGTGAAACGCATAAGGGAACAGCAGCACTACCATCGCATTGGCCACCCACTGCAGCAGAACGGGAAACGTCATCGCCCTGCCCCGCACATCGTTGGGAAATATCTCCGGCACCAGCGTCCAGAAAACAGGCCCCACGCAGCAAGAAAAGAAGGCCAGGTAAGTGAGAATGAGCACCAGCACCGGCAGGCCGTGAAATCGTCCAGTCAACGCGGCAAATATCAACCCGGTGAGCGAGAGCGCCATGCCGAAGGAGCCGGTAATGTACAGCGGCTTTCGTCCGAATCTGTCGATCATCCCCAATGCGAATATGGTGAACACAAACTGCGTCACTCCTACCAGGAAGGTGGAGAAGAGCGCGCCATCCACTTTCCATCCAGCGGAAATAAAGATCGCCGGAGCGTAATCGACGATCGTGTTGATACCCGAAACATGAATCAAAATGGCCAGAAATCCGCTGGCGATGAGCGCCTTGCGCACGCCCGGCCGGAACAATCCGCTCCAGTCCTCTTTTGCCCCGCTCAAACTGGCGGTGATTGCAGAGATCTCCGCTACCGCAGTCTCTTTTCCTGAAATACGTTCGACCAGAAGAAACGCCTCGCGCGTCTTGCCAATTCTGACCAGGAAGCGTGGAGTTTCAGGCGCAAGAGCGATGAGGATTAGAAACACCGTCGACGGCACAACGCCGGTAAGAAACATCCACCGCCAGTTATGCGGTCCCATGTTGCGCAGCAAATAATTGATGGAGTACGAACTCAGCAGCCCGATCACGATCGACATCTGATAGACAGTTCCCATCCGGCCACGGATCGAAGGCGGAGCAACTTCAGAGACATACATGGGCGACAGCAGCGAAACGCCGCCCACCGCGAGGCCGCCAATAAAGCGCGCAAGAATGAAGACGGGAAAGTTCGGAGCCAAAGCAGTAGCGACCGATGTAGCCACAAATAGCAGCGCCACCCATACAAGCATGCGCTTGCGCCCGAAGCGATCGGTCAACCGCCCTGCAAGAAAAGACCCAAGCACGCATCCGAACAGCAGGGAACTGAATGCCCAGCCCAGGCTGATGTCGCCGAGATCGAACTGCCGCACCAGAAAGGGACCAGCGCCGGTGATGATGGCGATATCGAACCCAAACAGCAGTCCGCCCAGGGCCGCGGTACATGCGAGAAAAACGACGTAGCTTCGATTGAATTTCCCAGACACTGATTCATGTTCCTGAAAAGTACCGCCGGGTGCGGACAAAGAAGGTCCAGTCATGAAGGCAAGCTCCTCCCGGAGCTTATGAATTCAATATGCGGAATATTGCTGCAAGCATACTCAATAACAACTCGAAACGCTACCAGAGGCGTACGTATACTGTCTAATGTCCGGCATTCCCCTGCGCTGCCGCGACGTCGCGCCACAGCGTATGCTTTCTCTACAACTTCCGAACTGGGCCCTTCGATCAACACGTAGCGCGAGAACAACGAAAGATCTTCACCAACAGGCAATTCGAATATGGCTCACAGTGCACGTGTTCTGGACAAACCGCTAATCCGCCCCGACTACAGCCTGACTGGCGTGAACGCCACGCTTGCCGTTGAAAAGGGACTCGCAGAGGCCGACTGGTATCAATGCTCCGTGCCTCACGAAACCATGCGCAGGCTGCTTGTGCGCCGCAATGGACCGGCAATCCGCGACACCATCCTCTGGTTTGCACTGCTCTTCGCCGCAGGTTTTGCGACTTATGCACTCTGGGGCTCGTGGTGGGCCATTCTCCCCTACGCGATCTACAGCGCGCTCTACGCCTCGACCTCCGACTCGCGCTGGCATGAAACCGGCCATGGCACCGCGTTCAAGACCGATTGGATGAATAACGCCCTCTATGAAATCGCGTCGTTCATGGTCATGCGCGAGTCCACAGTCTGGCGCTGGAGCCACACCCGCCACCACAGCGATACCATCATCGTTGGGCGCGATC
>DATCAX010000138.1:0-4306 GCA_036512375.1 Candidatus Angelobacter sp.
TGACGGCATTGGGATCGGTCACACTCGTAGTGCTTATTTCGACCATAGCTTTGTGCGTGCTGCTTCTCTTGAGAGACCGGATGGGCGCGCTGCAACTGGTGGCAGCTTCCGTGGGTGCAGGAATTCTAACGACCACAATAAAGGACTACATTGACCGGGCTCGCCCTGAGGTCGTTACACAGCTCATCCAGGTTGCGAGCTTGTCCTATCCTAGCGGCCACTCGCTTGCGGCAGCATCCCTCTATTTGACAGTGGCCATTCTTGTGTGCCGGCATCTTCAAAGAGCCGGGCATCAAATCGCGATCCTGGCGGTGACGGTTGGGGTCATACTGCTGGTGGGAATATCTCGCATCTACCTCGGAGTGCATTACCCAAGTGACGTCGCCAGTGGCATATCGCTTGGGGCAGCCTGGGCGCTTTTGCTGGCCGGGTGCTTTTCGTTTTTCCCTGTTCCCAAGGTCACCCGCCGCGGGCAATAGTCCCTTGGATCGAGCGCTGCCAGTTCCATCGTGACACCTGAACATTAGTGAAGCACTAGCTGGAGAGTAGGCGCAGCTGCGAGATAGCAGACTGCAGGTTTCTTATGTGCGTGGCACCTGCCGGTCTGATGTGAACGTGGGCACCTGCTGAAAAAAGCGTTGATAACGCTATTCGCTAGTTGTCATCCACTGGTCGCCCTATCGCAAATTTTGCGACTTTGTAGCCTATGTCGCTGCGAGAGACTCCCAGCATCCGGGCTGCTTCGGCCTGTACTCCATTAGCCTGTTCCAATGCTCGCTCAATAAGGCCCTTTTCGAAGGCGGTGAGCAGTTCGCGGAGATCGACGCTAGCTGGCAGGGTTCGAAACCAATCACGCATCTCCATCTTTCGGGGTTCAGGTGCTGGGTGGCCTCGATCGTCTACAAGAAGTTCATCAGCAGCAATTTCCTCACGGTGCCCCAAGATATGCGCTCGCTCCAAAAGGTTTCGCAACTCCCGTATGTTGCCGGGAAACGTATAGTTCGCGATTTTCTGCAGAGCTTGCGGGCTCATGCGTTTGGGCCGGACCTTCAAGTCCTTCGCAATCTGGGCTGACAAGATCTCGCAGAGACCGGGAATGTCCTCTTTGCGTTCGCGGAGCGGGGGAATACGAATCGGAACAACCGCTAGTCGATAGTAGAGATCCTGCCGGAAGAGTCCCTGCCGCACTCGTTCTTCAAGGTTTCGGTGGGTTGCAACCAGGACTCGCACGTCAACCTTGCGGGCCTGCGTGGATCCCACGCGCAGTAATTCGCCATCTACCAGGACGCGAAGCAATTTGGCCTGAGCGGCTGGGGACATCTCGCCAGCTTCATCCAGAAAAAGGGTTCCGCCATGGGCCGCTTCAAACAACCCTTGGCGAGCCCGATCTGCGCCTGTAAAAGCTCCTCGTTCATGTCCGAAGAGTTCGCTCTCCAAGAGAGTCTCAGTGAAAGCTGCACAGTTGACCGCAATCAAAGGCTTCTGCGCCCTGTGGCTATTCCGATGAATTGCCCTGGCTACGAGTTCCTTGCCCGTTCCAGTTTCCCCCACAATCAACACGGTTGCGTCCGTGGGAGCGACGTGAGCAATCTGGTCGCGTACTTCCGTAATTTCGGTGCTGTTTCCGTAGATAGTGTCGGCGCCTAGGAGGTTGCCGACGGTGGATTTGAGGAGTTGATTCTCGCGGACCAGATTCGTGCGCTCACAGGCGCGCCGCACGGTCGCCCTGACAACCTCAGGATTAAAAGGTTTTGTGATGAAATCAAAGGCTCCCTTCCGCATGCTCTCGACAGCAAGCTCAATCGTCGGAACCGCAGTGAGGAAGATTACTGGCAACGACGCATCGTTCTCTTGAGCGGCCGATAGAACTCTCAGTCCGTCTCCGTCCGGCATCTTCTGGTCTGTGATCACTGCGTCGTATTCGCGCTCCGCCAAAAGAGGCATAGCGGCTGTGACGCCGTCCGCCTCGTCGACCGTATGACCGTCGAGGTGAAGCTCTGAACTTAGGACGCGGCGCAAGTTAGGCTCGTCATCCACAATCAATAATCTACCCATGGCTGATTGCTCCAGAGCCCACTGGCTTTCCGTCAGAAACCGTCATCGCGAAACACACATGCCCGGGGTCATTCCGGGTCACGACCAGGTCGCCGCCTTGAACTCTTGCGATGTTTCTCGAAATCGCCAGACCGAGACCTGTTCCGTGCGGTTTTGTCGTGTAGAAAGGCTCAAAGATTCTGGACAACACTTCTTCTGGAATCGGGTCGCCCGAATTTTCGACCTGGAGTTCCACACTTTGGGCCGACGGACGGCTGCAGCGCACCGCAACGTGTCCCTCAACGGGCGTGGCATCAATCGCGTTGAGCAGCAGGTTCAGGAGAGCCCGCTGTAACTGCTCACGATCAACGTTCGCCCGCAATCCATCTTCACCCTCGACTGCGATCCTGATTCCTCGTTTCGAAGCTTGCACATTGGCAATCTCCGCGATGTAACCTAAGACATCCGCCAGGGCGATCGGATTTCGCTTCGGCTGATTCGGACGCGCATAGGAAAGGAAATCGCTGGTCAGTCTTTCCAGCCGAGCCGCCTCGATGCGTGCGATCGCAAGCATCTCTTTTCGTTGTTGTTCCCCGACCTCAGGGCGGTCGGCGGTGACCAATGAACTTGCAATGATGGAAACCGGGTTCCGAATTTCATGGGCCATTGCGCTTGAGAGGCGGCCCACCACGGCGAGTTTCTCTTCGACCATTAATCGCTCACGCGTGCGCTCCAGTTCTCGTAGATTATCGGCCAGCCTTCTTTGATCACCTCGAAGCTGGTTGACCAACAGCCAGACCAAAAGTCCCATGAGTGCATATACGACGGAAATGACGCCGGCTTCAAGGTATTCGCTTGCGTAGATCGGTGGGTTAGATTTTGCAAAATGCCAAACCCAGAAGAAAGTTATCGAATCCGCAACGACAATCACGCTGATGCAGGTGGGAAGACGGAAACGATAAGCGGCCTGCAAGACAGGCAAGGCCAGCAGGACGAAGTATGGACTATTTCCCTGATTGGTAAAAAACGTTAGGAGCAGGGCTAGAGCCATATTCAGGTAAATCGAAATCCAGACGACGATGTCGGCCTGTACTCTACTGAGAGTCCGGACGCTGGCCCAGAGCCAAAACAATTCCAGCATCTTGAACAGAAAGGCAGCCCCCAGAGTGACCAGCAAGGCGGGCGAGGGTGGGCCTAGTAGAGAAGAAAACAGGGAGTGAAGAAGCAGGAGTGCAGCCAGGACAAAGAGGTTCAGAGTTGCAAAAACCATCTCCCGCTGGCGGAATGACTCGAGGTCGAGACGCGCCAGAACTGGAACTGTTCGCAACTCTTGTGTTTCTTGTTCCACCATTGATTAGAGTACGCCCGGAGGTTCGGGTCAAGAGGATACTGGCGTCTCCAGTCTCCTCGCTGTTCCTAGCACTTTGACAAAGCTATATCAACGACGGTTTCAAGGCTGCAGGAAGCAGGAGCGCTCGGCCTTGCTTTGAAAGCAGAGTGAGAATCGTCGCCAATCCGATGATGGTCCCAAACGGGAGGATAAAAAGATTGCCCACAGCTAGAAGCAATGCGAGCCTCCCGCACCAAGCCCACAATTTTAGAAGGCCTACACCTGCAAGTATGCCAGCCACCGAAAAGCCGAGAAGCACGTAAAGGATCCATCCGCCAAGATGCCCGATTACGGGAACATATTCCTCAGCCCTGATTGCTCCGATTCCCCCTTTTCCGCCGTATACACCCAGAATGAACAGGAACACGAAAGAGTTTAGGCTACCCACCACAATGTAGGCCCCGCCGAGAATTCGCAGCCAAATCTTCATCGCATCCTCACTCTCGGTCAACGATGTAGTTCATCACTCTAAATCCAGGAGATGGCGGTCAACTGTGTGAGCCTGGCCGCCATTTCCTATCCTCAGGAGTTGCTACGTAGCATTCCTGCGGACAATCCTCAGTCCTGCGTAAAGGGCCATCGACGAAAAACCAAGCAGTCCTGCTAACGGCACAAGACTGGCAGTCTTGGGGAGCTCTTCCGCCGTCGGTTGCTCGACAGCGGCCATGACGGCCGGGGCCTCCCTAGTCGGTTCAATAAGCATCGGCCCTTCAAACGTCACATTCGGTCGTGGAGGGGCTTCGCCGGTCACAACGGTGTGCATGCTGACAGATTGCAAAGGCTCAACCGTCAATACCGTTGCTGAAATGTTCATGCCCTTCCGCAGATCGAATACCGTCTTGTCTTCACCGTTGATGTGGAACACGGTTCCGTCCGGTACCG
>DATCAX010000139.1:0-2117 GCA_036512375.1 Candidatus Angelobacter sp.
GGACCGTCAGGAGAATTTCTACGTCGCTTCAGAGATGAAAGCCCTGGTGGGCGTCTGCGAGCGCATTCGCGAATTTCCTCCCGGACACTACTTCCTGGGGCACGAAGCGGAGAAAGGATTTCAGAAGTATTACGAGCCCGCCTGGGCGGAACCGGACTTCTATCCATCGGAGCCGTATGATCCATCGCGGTTGCGATTGGCCCTGGAAGCCGCTGTTCACCGCCAGCTTATGTGCGATGTTCCCTACGGCGTGCTCATTTCCGGCGGTGTCGATTCTTCCATCGTTGCCGCGGTCGCCGCCAAGTTCAGCGCCCGGCGTGTGGATGAGGATGATCGTGTGGCGGCCTGGTGGCCCCGTCTGCACTCTTTTGCCATTGGTCTGGAAGGCGCGCCCGATCTGATTGCGGCCCGCGGTGTGGCGACGCACATCGGCTCCGTCCATCACGAAATCCACTTCACGGTACAGGAGGGACTCGATGCCTTGTCGGATGTCATCTATCACCTGGAATCCTTCGACGTTACCAGCATCCGCGCCTCCACGCCCATGTACCTGCTCATGCGAAAAATCCGCGCAATGGGCATTAAAATGATTCTTTCCGGTGAGGGAGCGGACGAAATCTTCGGCGGTTATCTTTACTTCCACAAAGCCCCGAACGGCCGCGAATTGCACGAGGAAACCGTCCGCAAACTCCAGAAGCTCCACCTATATGACTGCGCTCGCGCCAACAAGGCTTCTGCGGCCTGGGGCGTAGAGGCACGCGTGCCCTTTCTGGATCGCGAATTTCTGGATGTGGCCATGATGCTCGATCCGGAGGTCAAGCTTCCACGAAACGCCGTCCACTCGCGCCCCATCGAGAAATGGCCGCTGCGCAAGGCCTTTGAAGGTTATATTCCCAACGAGGTCTTGTGGCGGCAGAAGGAGCAGTTTTCCGATGGCGTTGGGTACAACTGGATTAACATGCTCAAGGCCACGGCTGAGAGCGAGATTACCGATGCAATGATATCTGGCGCCGCCGAACGTTTCCCGGTCAAGACTCCCGAGACCAAAGAAGCCTATTTCTACCGCCAGATTTTCGAGCACCACTTCTCCAGCGCAACGGCGATCAACTGCGTGCCGTGGGAGCGCAGTGTCGCCTGTAGCACAGAAATTGCGCTCAAATGGGACGCAGCCTTCCAAAAGATGGTTGACCCTTCGGGACGAGCAGTGATGGACGTGCATGCCGAGGCTTATAAGCTGACTTAACCCTCGACGGTTGCCCGTATCGGGACGATCCCGCCGGAACACCTGATTTTCCTGGACGAAAGCGGGGTCCCTACATCGATGACGCGACTGTATGCGCGGAGCGCGGGAGGCGAGCGTGTCTATGAAACCACACCCGGAGGACGCTGGAAAATCCTGACCATTCTGGGCGCCATGAGCATGCGCGGAATCCTTGCAGCGATGACCATCGAAGAGGCCACGGACGGCGACATATTTCTGGCCTACATTGAGCACACCCTGTGTCTGGCACTCAAGCCCGGCGACGTCGTGGTCATGGACAACTTGAGTTCGCACAAAATCAAAGGTGTGCGCCAACTGGTAGAAAAAGTTGGCGCCGAACTGCTCTATCTGCCGCCCTACTCGCCCGACATGAACCCAATTGAAAAGGCATGGTCAAAGCTCAAACAACTTCTCCGATGCGCAAAGGCAAAAACTAGCGAAACACTCGAAGAAGCCATCGCAGACGCCATCCGGCTCATCACCCCAGACAACGCAAGAGCCTGGTTCAATCACTGCTTCAATGGTCTACAGTAAAAACGAAAATGCTCTAGAAATCGCAATCTCACCTACCTCGACACTTCACAAGTTTTAATGATCAGCGCGTAACCGAAATCAACCGGAATCTCCATTTTGAGGACGGATTTCCGGCAATTGTACGCCCGCTGGCTACGTTGCCGAAAGCGGCAGCAACGCGATCCTACGCAACATCGCCGCGAACCTTGCTTCTGTCGAAGGTCAAGATCGGAGTGTCGCTAATTCCACTTTGGCTGATGACTTCCGGAGTTTGGCATCAATCCTTTCGGCCATCAGCCGCGCAGCCGAGTCTTGAAATATGGTTATGTGAGTGCCTTCGACT
>DATCAX010000140.1:0-2756 GCA_036512375.1 Candidatus Angelobacter sp.
TGCGTTTCCGCTTTCAGATAGGCCACCTACCGGAAGTGGCCGAGCGTATTCGCGTAAAGGTGGGCGAGGGCGTGACAGGTCGCGCGGTCCAGGAGCGAAGAGCCATCCTGGTAGACGATGTTTCCAAGGAGACGCATTACATTGACGCTGTTCCTCGCGTACGGTCGGAGTTGGCCGTGCCGTTGATCAGCAAGAACCGCGTCATCGGCGTCATGGATCTGGAAGCGCATGAGCGGGCCTATTTCAAGGAGGAGCATGCGCGTTTGCTCACGCTCATCGCCTCGCGCATTGCCGCAAGCATTGAGAATGCCCGGCTGTATTCGCGGATCGTCAAGCAGGCCGGCACGCTGGCCTTGCTCAATGAAATCAGCCGCGACCTCACCTCTATTCTGAATGTTGACCAGTTGCTCAAGCGCATCGGCGATCTTCTATTAAAGGTCATCGACTACCACATGTTCTCAATTCTGCTGCTCGACGCCAGCAAGCAAAAATTAGTGCATCGTTTTTCTGTCCGCTTCAAGGAAAACATCCAGATTAAACATGACATTCCTGTCGGGCTTGGCCTGGTGGGCGCTGCCGCGCAAAGTAAAAAGCCGGTGCTTGCTCCTGATGTCGCGCGCGACCCGCGTTATATCAAGGCAAATCCTGAGACACGCTCTGAGCTGTGTGTCCCCCTCATATATAAGGACGAGGTCATCGGGGTTCTTGACCTGGAACATACCCGCCGGGGTTATTTCACTGAAGATCATCTGCGCACGGTGAGCACGCTAGCGGCACAGGTTGCCATTGCGATTGAAAACGCCACACTGTATGAGCGCATTGCGCGTGAAGAACAGCGCATGGAGCGTGACCTGGCCATGGCGCGCGAAGTCCAGCATCATTTGCTGCCCCCCACCTGTCCCAGCATGCCGGGAGCGGAACTTGCGGCGCGCTTCAACCCGGCGCATGCCATTGGCGGCGATCTGTATGATTTTCTCGACTACACGCTTCCTCGCGCCTGCATTGTAGTGGGCGACGTCAGTGGTAAAGGCGCGCCTGCGGCGTTGTATGCCGCTTTAGTCAGTGGAATCCTACGCAGTCTGGCCCGCGACGAACCTTATCCCGCGGACATGCTTCATGCTGTCAACCAATCCCTCAATCATCGGCGCCTGGACGCGCAGTACCTGGTTCTTACCTGCGCTCTCTGGGATGACGACAAGCGCACTTTACGCGTGGCTAACTCGGGAAATCCCCGCCCCATTTACTGCCATGATGGCCATGCCCACATGCTGGAGGCTGCCGGCCTTCCATTAGGCATGTTTGAAGAGGTTTCTCACGACGAACTCACAATTCACGCCCAGCCAGGCGATGTATTCGTCTTTTTTAGTGATGGCATTGTTGACGCCAGCAACTCCAAAGATGAACATTTTGGCCGCAGCCGCGTGGAGCACGTCATCGCAAAGAATGCCGGCGGCACCGCGCGTGAAATTGTGGATGCTATTTTCAAGGCGGCAGACGAATTTGCCGCGGGCGCAGAAGTCTTTGACGATCAAACCGCGGTCGTGCTTAAAGTAAAATAATTACAACCAGTTGGACGCCCCGTCCGCTGCTGCATGGCTTTCAATCTTTAAGTAGACTCTTCATTTCTTCGAAATATCCCCGCGGCAGAGTTTTTCGTGATTTTTAAAAGATGCTTGGTTTCGCAACAGATTCGCCCAGGCAGAAAACCCGGACGCCGCGCAACGTCTTAAGGACAAGAGTCTTTTTGAAATTTTAATCTTCCTCTCGCTCGATTCTAATGACGAAAGCTCATTCTCTTCCCTGAGAGCTGACACCGTCTTCCGGGCAGTGCTGGTCGAGATGGCCGCGCAAGACCATCTGTAGTCGATTTGCATTAGGTTTCAGAGGAATTTGGGCAACAGGTTCCAGAGAGGTACACATAGGAACCGGGCCATTGGTTGTCAGCGCTGTTCCGCCACGGGTTTTGACCCGGGCCGGGTGCAGGTAAACACTTAAGGAGCGCAGCCAATGAGCCGTAAACAGCCTGAAGGATTTTTCTTGTCTGAAAATTCCTCCAAAGCCAGACTTCGGGAAGCAGAAAATGCCAGAAACAACCGGGCAGAGATCGTAAAGGCCTATTCACAAGGCAAAGTCTCTCGTCGCGATCTAATCAAGTGGGGCTTAATCACAACTGGTGGAATGCTGGCCCCCATCCATGGTCTTAATCCATTCGTCAACAGCGCGTTTGCAAGTTCCCTGAATGGTCCCACGGGAGCACCACCCAGCCCAGGACTGAACGGACTTGCTTTCACTCAGCCCATGCTTCGTTTTGAAGTTCTTGATCGCAACCCAATAGCATCCTGCACACCGGGTCCCACGGCATTCTCTAATCAGACAGCAATCGCCATGGCCCCCGAATTAGGCGGCGCTTTTGGACCGATGGAAGGTCGTCCTCCGGGACAGGATTGGGCCCACCAGCGCTTTGATGAATTTGCTCCTCAGATCTATATCGACGCCACGCAGGAAGGCGCAAAGATCAACACCAAGAACGGCCAGAGCATTCACCCTAAGTTCCATCCGAATCTTCCCGATCAGGGCCCGCTGGCAATGTGGACCTTCAACGGGACTATTCCTCCGAAGTTGGCGATTGGCCGTTACGGCGAACCGATTATCTTCCGTCATCACAACAAGCTCCCTGCCGACGTAACTCAGAATGGCGGTTTCGGGCGTCACACCATTTCCACCCACGAGCACAACGGACACCACGGCGCGGAGAA
>DATCAX010000141.1:0-8844 GCA_036512375.1 Candidatus Angelobacter sp.
CAGGAACGAAGAACGCCGTTATCAAAATGAAGAACGAGAGCAGTGCTGTCCAGAATCCGGCGGCCGTCAGACGGGGAAAAGCAATATTTGAGGCGCCTAATTGCAGGGGCAAAAAGAATGTCCCAAAACCAGCCTGCGGCACGGTCGAGAGCACAAAGAAAACCATCAATGTGCCGTGCATGGTCAATTGCGCCAGATAATTTTCCGGCTTGATCTCACCCAGAAAGGGAAGTGTCGCCTTGGGCCAGACCAGGTGGATGCGCATCAACAATGAAAGCCATGCTCCCAGCAGCACAGCAGCTAACGATAGGAAAAAGTAGGCGCGACCGATCACCTTGTGGTCGGTGGAGAAAAGGTATCGGCGCAGAAAACTTTGCGGGGATGCACCGATCGCGATTGGAGTAGGTCTCTGCACTTGGTTCAGCTAAGGGGGTTATTCATTACTTCTGGTTGCCTGCTGCTGTGACTCCATCCATTTTGCAAATGCTTCTTCACTCAACACCCGCACCAGAGCGCGCATGCGATAGTGCCCCACGCCGCAGAGTTGAGCGCATGCAATTTCATAGTTTCCAATTTGCGTTGGCGTAAAGTGCGAGTGGATATCCATTCCGGGCACGGTGTCCTGCTTAAAGCGCATGGCCGGAATGAAGAGGCTGTGGACCACATCTTGCGCCCGCAAACGCAACTGCACGGTATGGCCCACAGGAACAACCATGGCTGTTGAAAGAATGTCATCGCGTCCAGCGGGATCCCCGGGATCAATGCCCAGCGGATTGCCTTCGTCCGGCTTGGCGAACTTCTGAGCGTCGGTTCGGCCGAACACTCCGTCGGCTCCGGTATAGCGGAAATACCACTGGAACTGAGCTCCTGTTACCTCGATATTGATTTCCCCAGCCTGCTTCTCCGCGGGCATCATGCTTGACCACAAGTGCTCGCCGGAAATATTGAACCAGAAAAAGATGACCGTGATCGCAAGCGTCCATGTGACTTCAAGCTTCCAACTGCCCTGGGATACCTTGCCGTTGGCATCCGGCTTCTTTGACAGGACATAAATCAGAACGAGGTGGCCTGCAACGAACAGCGCACCAAAAATCCAGAAGGCAATCAAAAACTGATGATCAATCGAGTTGGCGTTTGCTGAGGCGCCGGCAGGGAACCAGTAAGGATGCGCGAGAAAAAGCCAAACACCACCCGTAACAATGATCAGCAGCGCGAGCCGGAGAGCAGCAGACATTATTTCGACCGATGGCCGTTCTTTACCATCTTGACGAACTCCTGGTGGACTCTTGTGTCTTCTGATAATTCTGGATGGAAAGTCGCAGCCAGGATCTTGTTCTGGCGCACGAGGACGGGATCGCCGTCAGCCGTCGCCAAAACTTCTACACTTTTACCGGTGCCGACAATTTTAGGCGCACGAATGAATACCATCTCCAGGGGCTTATCTCCGAGTTTGCTCGGGACTTCGCGGATGGAACTATTGAGCTGGCGGCCGTAGGCGTTCCGACGGATACGGATGTCCATTACCTCAAGAGATTTCTGGGGCGGATTCTCCACATGCTTGGCCAGCAGAATCGCGCCGGCACAGGTACCGAAGGTCGGTCTGGTGCTTACAAAATCACGCAGCTTTTTTAGAAAACCGCGCTCGGTCAGAAAATTCAAAAAAGTGCTGGATTCCCCGCCGGGAATCACTATGCCGTCAATGGCATCAAGCTGTTCAGGTTTACGAACCAGCGTTACCTCGGCGCCCAACTGCTCCAGCCGCGTCTTGTGCGCTTCGTAGTCACCCTGGATGGCTAGCACACCGATCTTCATTTTTACAATTCCTGAGCAAAGCGAGGGATCGCTATGTTTAAATTTGATCTAGAGGAAAAGATATGTCGTGGCGTTGAATGGCTGCAATATTTTTACCGAGAATAGGCCTTCGTCATAAAGCTCCCTTACTCGCTTCGCGAGATGCGGGATTTTAAAGGCTACCATCCCCGCGTCTGCAACATATCACCTTCAGCGATGGCCGCAATCGCCAGACCCTTCATCGCTCCGACTAGATCTTCGCTGACTTCAAGTAATACCTTAGGGTCGTCGAAGTGGGTGCAGGCGCGGACGATTGCTTTCGCGCGCTTCTCAGCTTCTTTCGGTTCGCAGAAATTGAGACCATCGGCCATGAAAATTCCCGACCCCACGAAAATCGCTTCAGCTCCCAGCTGACGAACCAAGGCTGCGTCCGCAGGCGTAGCAATTCCGCCGGCCGAGAAGTTGGGCACCGGCAGCTTGCCGGTCCTGGCGACCAGACGAACCAGTTCCACGGGTGCCTGTAGGTCTTTGGCCTGAGCATAAAGTTCTTCTTCCGAGAGAGTCTTTAAAATCTTCATTTCACGGACGATCTGCCGCATGTGTTTCACGGCGTGCACCACGTCGCCAGTGCCGGCTTCACCTTTGGTGCGGATCATGGCAGCGCCTTCTGAGATACGCCGCAGGGCCTCGCCCAAATTGCGCGCGCCGCAGACAAATGGAGTCTGAAACGCATGCTTGTCCACGTGGTGAGCTTCATCGGCCGGGGTAAGGACTTCTGATTCGTCAATGTAGTCCACGCCCAGCGCCTGAAGAATCTGTGCTTCAGCAAAATGGCCAATGCGGCACTTGGCCATCACCGGGATAGAGACCGTTTCCATGATCTCGCGGATCTTCTTCGGAGACGCCATGCGGGCCACACCACCTTCAGCGCGAATCTGCGCCGGCACGCGCTCCAGCGCCATCACCGCAGTGGCCCCAGCCTTCTCGGCGATCTCCGCCTGTCGAGCATCGGTCACATCCATGATCACGCCGCCCTTGAGCATCTCCGCCAGTCCGGTCTTGAGCCTCAAACCAGCATTGCCGTTCAGCACCGTTCCACCGCCGTTGGGCGTGACGGTTACGCTGTGGCCGTTGGAAACGGATTTGTGGCTTTTTGCAGAAGGCACAACTTCTTTCTTTCCGCGTGATCTAGACATTACAAACTCCTGCGCCGTGTCATCCTGGTGTCACGGCGAAACTTGTAGGCTGAATCTTTATTTTACTCGGTTGCAGGGATTTCTGCTGCAATCAGGCTTTTGTTCCACCAGCAGCGCTCACGCCTGCAGGAAGTCCATGTCTGGCAAACATTTTTTCCGGATCGATCGCAATGAACGTGCCGGTACTGCGCGCCAGAACTTCGCCGTTGGCATTGCTGATTTCAGCAAGGTTGATGTGCCGCCGTCCGTCCACGCTTTGCTCCGAACTAGTGACGGTAAGCGGCTGGCCCAGCGGCACGGGCTTGAGATATTTGATTTCCATGGACCCGGTAAGCGCCAGCACGTTGCGGAACTTGTTCACCTTGCCCATGGCCTCATCCAGGATGGTGGCGATAATGCCGCCGTGCGCGTGACCGGGTGGACCGGTGTATTTGCGCGAGAGTTTAAAGTAGCAAATGGCCTGGCGGGTGGCTTCGTCCAGTGAGAATTTCAACCGCATGCCCTGGGGATTGTCATGACCGCAGCCAAAGCAATGATTCTTGCGGGGCTTCGGTTTGCCGGGAACCGCGTGTCCGTGGGAGACTTTGCGTTTTGCCATTGGGTGATGAAAGTGATTTTACCATCCGACGAAATGTTTGCCAGCGAGCGCGCCCTGAAGGGAGCGCTATTTCCTCGCCACCAGCTCTGCCATCCCTTTTTCCTGAATCGTCTCGTGGTAATGCAGTACACGCAGAGATGGGAATGCACGTAACAGTTCATTGGACTTGAGCAGAAACAATGGGTGGCTGGGTCCTCCTCTGAATTTCTGCTGCTCCGTTGTATAAGTCTTGTAGATCAGAAAGCCGCCGGGCTTGAGTGCCGCGACCAAGGCAGGGAAGAGTTCACGCTGCAAAAAGAAGAATACGATCACAAGATCGTATCGCTCCCGGCCGAGATCCTGCCTGGTATTCAGGTCGAGAATTTCGGTGGAAATTGAATCGGCTGTTCCTGCGAGCGTGGAATTTTCCTCAGCATGTTTCACGCCCACCTCGGATACATCTAACAGCTGCACTCGCCATCCGCGTTGCGCCAGCCAGATGGCGTGGCGGCCAACTCCACCGGCAATATCCAACGCGGTACCGGGCGTTTGGCTGAATAGGAACTCCCCGTAAGCGTTTTTGAGAAAAGGATCGGGATCCAAAGAGCTGTGGGAGCCCTCGCTGTACTTTTTGTTCCACAGGGTTTTCTCGTCCATACTCATCAATGTGGTCAAGAATAACCGCAAACGCCGCTATTTTGCTGCGTTATACTGGAACCGTGAGCGGACAGCAGGAAAAAACGTTTTACCTGGAAACTTTTGGCTGCCAGATGAATGTGCATGACTCTGAGAAAGTCATCGGCACATTGTTGCATCAGGGGTACCGCCAGGTGCAGACCGTGGAAGAGGCGCAACTGGTCCTCTACAACACCTGTTCCATCCGCGACAAGGCGGAACAGAAAGTCTTTCACCGTCTTAACGACTACAAGAAGCTGCAGAAGCAGGGCAAGAAATTTGGCGTGCTGGGCTGCGTGGCCCAACAAGAGGGCGAAAAGATCTTTGAGAAGGCGCCCTATGTTTCTCTGGTAGCCGGTTCGGCCTCGTACCGCAACCTGCCTGCGATGCTGATCCAGATTGAGGCAGGGAACAATAGAGTTACCGGACTCGACGACCGCCAGACCGACCTTACGTTTGAAACCGATTTTACGGCGCGCACCAATCCCCACCGTGGTTACATCACCATCATTGAAGGCTGTGACAAGTTCTGCGCTTACTGCGTGGTTCCCTATACACGTGGCAAAGAGCGCAGCCGAACGTCAGATTCAGTAATGGCCGAAGCCCGCCAGATGGCCGACCTGGGTTACACCGATATTCAACTGCTTGGGCAGAACGTAAACGCGTTCGTTGATCCGCTGGGCAAAAAGACTTTCGCCGAACTGCTTTATGCGATTGGCGAAATTTCCGGCGTGCGGCGGGTTCGCTTCACCACGTCGCACCCCCGGCACTTCAGCAAGGACATAGTCGATGCCCTTGTGGCTTCGCCGCGATTGTGCGACCACATCCACCTGCCGGTGCAGAGCGGGTCGTCTCGGGTGCTTAAGGCCATGAACCGCGAGTACACTCGCGAGATGTATCTGGAAAAAATCTCATGGATCAAGGCCGCCAAACGTGAGCTATCGATCACCACAGACGTTATTGCGGGTTTTCCCAATGAGACCGCTGCCGAATTCGAAGAGACCGTCACCCTGCTGCATGAATGCCAGTTCGATGGTGTATTCACATTCAAATACTCCCCCCGTCCTAACACCCCGGCGCTCAGCATGATTGACAGCATTGACGATGCCGAGAAATCCAAGCGCCTGCAAATCCTGCAGGAACGACAGAGAGAGATACAGAGGATCAATTACGAGAAGCGGGTAGGACGAACCTATGAAGTAATGGTTGAGGGAACAAATGAGGCCCGGGCCCAGTTTATCGGGCGTACTTCTCAGAACATGACATTGAACTTTACTGCCCCTGATGGGACAGCGCCAAGGGTAGGCAGCTATGTTAAGGTGGTCGTGACCCGGAGTTTCCCCAACAGTTTGCTGGGCACAATGCTTAATGTGTAGGCGAGGGCGACTGCCGCAGGAGAAATGCGATGGAAGTTGAGATGAAAATTCGCGGATTGATGATGGATCCGACCACCAACATGCCAATCGTCGTTCTGAAAGACGTTGGCGGCGATACAGTACTGCCAATCTGGGTTGGAGTTTATGAGGCCAACGCCATAGCCCTGGAGATTGAGAAAGTAACCACGCCTCGCCCGATGACGCACGACCTGATCAAGAATCTGTTGATTGGCCTGGATACTCACGTCCACAAAATCGTCGTGAATGAGCTGCGGGACGACACGTTTTTCGCGGTAATTTGGATGGAACGGGAGGGAAGAGTCATCAGCATCGATTCCCGTCCGTCAGACGCGCTGGCGCTGGCTTTGCGCCTGGATTGCCCCATCTACGTTGAGGATGAAGTCCTCAAGACATCCAAGGTGGCCAGTACCGCGGCGGACCGTATTTCGTCCGACGATCTGCGCAAGTGGCTGGAAGGCTTGAACGGCGAGGACCTGGGCCCGTACAAGATGTAATTGGCACCCAGGAAGCCTGACCGACTCACGATGCCCGATTCAGCTGAACAGCTCCAACACCTCTACGTTGCCGGCTTTGACCTGCAAACCTTTGACCGCTTTCCCAAAGCCGTGGGCGTCCTGCGGGATAACTGTGTTGCGTTTCTGGTCCCCGGTCCTGACGGTTTGCAGATCCTGGGCAACGTCGGCTGGCGCATGGGCGAAAGCCTTGGCCCACTGGTGGAACGGGAAGGCCGCAAAGTCTTCGTCCATAAACAGGAAGTAATTGAGGCGACGCCAGAGCGGGTTGCCACACTCGAGCGTTTCCGGTCCGATATTAAGGCCATTCTTCGAGGAGAGCAGCCGGTTTAAGCATTGAGACGCTCGGGCAGGCCCGTAATTAACAGCATTTGATGTAATTTTACATAATATCTGGTATCCGCACTTATCGGACACAGAACAGATTTCCCGCGTAGAAGATGGCCCTTGAAGATGCCAACACGGTAGCATTGAATTGTTAACCTTTCAAGAGGTTTTTTTGTTGGCCATCGGCGACGAGGACGCAGCGAATCTTTTTGCCGCCAATCACGCCGGTAACCTCGATCACTTCCACACCCGAGGAAACCGCATCCTCGCACAGCTTCATGAGCACCCCCTCCATATCGGTAACGGTCACGGTGCGCTTGATGAGGCCCAGAGATTGAGCCAAAGCATCGACATCAGTTTTTCCCGACAGCAGAGAGGGAAGCACGGCCAACAGGTTCAAGAGTCACCCCTTTCGAGCTAAAAAGAAAATTACCACAATGACGACAACTGCCGTCCAAAACTTTTTTCAAAGACAGTTCATGCGCAGACTAGCTTTCCATCTCGCGGATTCGTTGAACAGTTCCCAAAGCTATTAGGAACACCCCCCGCGTTGCCGCCGCCTTGCGAATTGCCTTGCTCAATCGCGCCGCCGCCAAAGCCACCAGGAGTGTTTAGGTAGCTAGGTGGAACGGGTCCCACGCCGTCGACGCCAGAAGTCAAACGGCCAACCGGCCCAGTGAACAGATTTCCCGCGTTGCCTGTGTTGCTCACTCCCGGCCCAGCAGCACTGCCATCAAGCCCCGGCCACACGCCCGGAAGCGTATCAGGATTCTGCAACGTCGCCACAGGAGCAGGAGTCGCACCCACGGCCCCGGCAATGGATGCGGGAAGCACCGCGGCCAACGTAGGGGCAACGCTGGAGTGCCAGAGGGCAAGGAGCTGGGCGCGATAGTGGTACACCAGCACGATTGCCACGGCCAGCAGAAACCAGTGATGATGCGCTTTAGTTTTCACAACGCCCCTTTGCCATTCTTAATCTTTCGCTACTTGACTTTCCATCCAGAGCTGAATCAGAATACGCATCCCCCTTGGCCGAGGTGCTCTTAATGAAAAGAAAACTATGGCTGCTTTTCGCTTTGCTGATGACGATCTGGTGGGCAACGTGGCTGCTAGTGAGCGACGACACTCCAGCCCGCGTAGAATCCTTCAGCCCGCAATTCCAGTGGGTAACACGGCCCACGCAAACATTCGCCATCCCGGCAACCGGCTGGCGATCTATCACATGGCCGAACGCACCGAAAGGCAAAGCGCGATTCACTTTCACGGCATCAACGCCAATAAATTTTGAACTGCCAAATTGCAGCGCATCCATGATGCTGAGCACGACAATCGAATGCGAACTAGAAGGCGGGGAAACGGAAGTCACGCTCCGCGATCCGCGCACGCAAGCTGAAGTGCTTGCCACCGCTGGAATTGGCGCGTTCATGAGAGATAGAAACACACTCAGCGCGATCACTCCCGCAACTGTAACTTTTAGCTCCGCATTTTTTGTGTGTGTGCGCAACTGTCCCCGCTTCAAGTGATGCCCCATCTCAATTTGGATTCCCATGAACGAAATAATCAAGCGTGTCAGTTGCGCCCGTGCAGGTGACAGTAAAAGCACTGGCGGATTTAGCGGATACTCGCGCACCGCCCGTGGTTGTTTCATCAGAAACGCCGATCACGGGAGTTGAAGTGTAAGCCGTAGCAAAAGTCTTAGTCACGGTAGATGCCGCGCAAGTGAGAACGCCGGAAATATCGTTATTGGCCGCAAAGGTGTCTATGTGTTGACTCGCCGCGCCGCTGAAAATTAGGTGCCCGGTGTTTCCAAACTTAAAGTAGTTTTGGGCACCTATCAGAGTGAGACGAAGCGCATCGCCCGCGACGTGTTGAATCTGCCAGTCCGTTCCAGTAGTGGAAGCGTTTTTCGCGCGAAAGGCGATGATGCCTGAATTTACTGTCTCAGAATTTCCAGTTGTTCCCAGAGCATCCACCAACATGCAGGTTGCCGGATTGCCGACTATTCCTTGCGCCGTGGCCGCCGTGCCCTTGCCGCAAACAAAGCCCACAGTTGCAGTTGACTGCGCGACAAAATCATACGTAGGGGAAAACGGTCCGACACCGCCGTTATAGATGCCTGCTCCCACGTCTGATAATCCAGCACCGACAAACCCAGCCCGAAATCCTTTTCCACTTGTGGTCACACTCGATCCGGCATTGTAGGCAGTGGAAGAAGCGTTGATCCCGTTCGCGATCTGAGAGACACCCGCAATGTAGTTCCCGGCAGTGGCACCCACTGCTGCAACAGCATCCGTCCCGGAGTTGTTGTTTACGTCACCTTCAAGAGTCACGCCACTCCGAGTGAATCCGCCCGGACCCGTTTGCGCTGG
>DATCAX010000142.1:0-2305 GCA_036512375.1 Candidatus Angelobacter sp.
TTGGTCGTCATTGGACCGTTCTCACGGCGACGGACGGAGGGATCGCCCTTGCGCTCGGGATCTTTCGATTCCGGCCGCGAACCGAAATGATGTGCCACGTACCATTCTGAGCCGAGAAGGCCTTCTTCCTCACCACTCCAAAGACCAATGCGGATCGTACGCCGTGGCTTCAGGTCCAGCGCTTTCAGTATGCGCACAGCTTCCATCATCACGATCGTTCCGGCGCCGTTGTCTGTGGCGCCAGTTCCGGCGTGCCAGGAATCCAGGTGCGCGCCCAGCATGACCACTTCATCTTTCTTGTCGGTACCGGGAATTTCGGCAATGGTGTCATTCTGGGTCATCGATTCCGGCCCATCGTAAAAGGTATTTTTTACGTTCAGCTCCAGTTCAACATCTTTCTTGGCCGCCAGGATGCGCGCAATGCGCGTCCAGTGTTCTGTGGCCAGCGTGATCTGTGGCGTGCCAACTGTCTGCCCGATTTTGTAAGATCCTCCTTGCTGGACAAAGACAGTCCCGCCGCCAATAGCGCCGCGGCTATGGTCGATCACCGCGATGACTTTTTCTTCGTCAAAGAATTTATTGACCTGGCGCTGCAGGCGGGCGCGCTGGGCAAATTCGCGGAACAGAGGATTCGCGCGCTCACTGGGAATCTGGTAATTCTCGATATCGGCCAGCGACTTTTCATTCAGTCGTTCTGAAAGTGGCTCTGCGGACGGCTTTACTTCAGGATCATCGCCATAAAGCACAATCTTACCCGCCAGCTTGCCTTTGAATTTCGCTATGTCTTGCGGCGTGCGGATATTCACGCGCACCACGTTGCCGCGGACTACGCCGTTCGTGCCCGGAGTCCAGGCCTTGGCATAGGCGATAAATGGCGCCATGTCCGGTGCAACCATGCGCACGTTTACATATTCATTGGCCCAGCCGCGGCCAAACGGCTCCCATGGCTCAAGATGGGAGTTAACCAGGCCAAACTCCTTCAGCTTGTCGCGGGTCCAGTCATTTGCCTTCCGCATGTTGGGTGACCCGGTCAGCCGGGCGCCAATCTGGTCCATCAATCCCCTGGCGATCTCCATGATCTTGGAGTTGTGGAAGCCTTCATAACGGATTTTGCTTATCGCTTCCAGATCAACCTTCTCCTGGGCACTGCAATTCAGGGCTGCGGTCAGCGAGAGTACCGCGATAAACGAGAGAAGGCGCTTTACGGTTGGCATATTTCTCCTTGATAGTGTGCCAGAGTGGCGGGCAGAGAAGTTTAAATCCATGGCGTGATGCGGTCAAACCGCAGATTGGTGAAGATTCGTTAAGCATCGATGCATAACATGAGAAGCGCTAGCGCACGGCCCGTGGGCGGCCCACGCGAATCAACGCGACGGTAAAACCGCAAATCGCTCCCAGAATAGCGACCGGAACGGCTGCTTTATATGCCAGCGTCATGTCCGGAGTAGTATGGCTTGCGGCCCGGAGCGCCAGCAGCACGAAGCACAGGAATGCCACGGACAGAAAAAATGTGATCACACCTGAGGCAATGCCAATGCCGGCGCTGAGAAAGAATCTCTTCATAAGGACCCCATCGCGTCTGATAAATCAGAGGTACGTTAGAATGATAGCGTGAGTCAGGCAATCAATGTGCAACTCCGCAGCGCGCAGGAGATTATTCGCGACGCGCGCGTCAACCAGGCGCCGAACGGTATATGCTATACCACGTCCGGCGAGGTCATGCTTCCTTCCGACGATCTGGAGCGGATCATAGGCGCCGTACCGCGCCCGATTGCCGCGGCTTTGGAGCGTAAGGCCTTCTACTTTGTGCCGCTGGCCATCAGCGACGGCGATAAAACTCTGGTCGTTGAACGCTTTGACGGACCTCCGCCGGAAGGGGCCATCTGCCATCGCAACATTGATTCCGGCAACTCCCAATGCGTTTTCATCTCCACCCGGTTGCTGGACGAGCGGTTCGCGATTGCGTTTGAGTTTTACATCAACGTGGGCCATGCGTTCGTGGACAAGGCAGGCATGTCGCCGGAATTTGCGGAGTTGGTGTGGTCACAGGCGCAGAGCAATGTCCGCGGTGAAACCAGCCTTGACGCTCATGAATTTCGCAAGATGGCGCAGGCCACTGGCTCCGGGCGCGTCGACGAAAAAGCCAAGTCAGACTATCTCGCCGCAGCTTTCTGCGACTCCATTGCAATTTATATGCTCTCGCTGTGCCTGGACGTTGATTATTACGAGTTGCGCGAACGTGATTACCCGCTGCTGGCGCCGTCAGCACTGGGCGAGCGCTTGAAAAAAGTTGCTGCGTTGTTTC
>DATCAX010000143.1:0-9650 GCA_036512375.1 Candidatus Angelobacter sp.
AAGCGGTGGGCTCCTTTGAAGTAATGGACAAAGTGCGTTGAGTGCGGGCGAGGCCTCATGACCATCGGCTGCGAGAATGCCGTTACCGCAACCCGCTGTGATTGATCTGAGCCTCCCCGTTCACCCTCAGATACTCCCTGATTACTGCTAAATATCGATAATTCAATGAGTTGGCTTAGCCTGAGAGTTCTTTATTCATTAAGATACAGGCCAGGGAAAAGTGTATAAAAGGGTATAATCAACAGATCACAATGACACCAGAAGCTAAGACTTTGTTACTGCTGAAGCCCCGGGGTTTTTGCGCCGGAGTTGTGAGAGCAATTGATATCGTCCGCATTGCGCTGGACGCCTTTGGGCCGCCGATCTATGTACGTAAAGAGATCGTCCATAACCGCTACGTGGTGGAAGAGCTGAAAGCCAAGGGCGCGATCTTTGTTGACGAGGTTTATGAGGTTCCAGACGGCCAGCGCCTTATTTACAGCGCACACGGCGTCTCTCCCAGCGTGCGCGAGGCCAGCAAGCTGCGCGACCTAAGAGTAATAGACGCAACATGTCCTCTGGTCACCAAGGTCCACGTTGAAGCGGTAAAGTACGCCAGGGGCGGCTACAGCATCATCCTGATTGGTCATCATGATCATGACGAAGTAATCGGCACCCTGGGTGAAGCGCCTGAAGTCACTCAGGTAGTGGGTAGCGCCAGCGAGGTGGATGCACTCGAAGTTCCTGATCCTACGCGCATTGCCTACATCACCCAGACCACGCTCAGTCTGGATGAAACCAAAGACGTGATTGACGCGTTGCGGATAAAGTTCCCTCTAATCGAAGGACCGCACGCGCAGGACATCTGCTATGCCACACAGAACCGCCAGACCGCGGTGAAAGATGTGGCGCACCAGGCCGACCTTCTGCTGGTGGTCGGATCTGAGAACAGCTCCAATTCCAACCGACTGGTGGAGGTTTCCACGAACCTGGGAACGCCTTCCTACCTGATCGACACTGCTGATGACATTAAGCCGGAATGGCTTACGGGAATCAAGACGCTTGCGCTCACGGCGGGCGCGTCGGCGCCGGAGATACTGGTGGAGCAAGTGATCGACTTCTTAAAGGGAAAAGGGTTTAACACGATCCGTGAAGTGGAGGTCATGCCGGAAAACGTCCGCTTTGGCCTGCCACCGGAGATTGTGGAAGCGATTGCCGCAGCACCCGCTGTGGCGGAGTAATCCATGGGCAAGAAATCTGGCGCGCAGGCAGCGCACATGCTTTTTGGAAAAATCGACGACATGCTGGGGCGCGTGGCCTTTGGCATTGAAAAGGCGCGCGATTATCTCTTCGCGCAACAGCATAAAGACGGCTACTGGTGCGGCGAACTGGAAGCCGATACTACGCTTGAGTCCGACTACATAGCCATTCACACCTTGCTCGGCACCGGAGACCACAGCCGCATGGAGCGTGCGATTCCGGAGATCATCCGCCATCAGAATACAGATGGCGGATGGCCGATTTATCCCGGCGGACCTTCCAACATCAGCGCGTCGGTAAAGGCTTATTTAGCTCTGAAGCTGATGGGCCATAAGCAGGACCATCCGGTGCTGGACCGCGCACGCACGAAGATTCTGGAACTGGGCGGCGCAACGGAATGCAATACTTTTACCAAGATCTATCTGTGCTTCCTGGGACAGTATGACTGGGAAGCCGTGCCAGCCATTCCACCGGAGATTGTTCTTTTTCCTAACTGGTTTTGGTTCAACTTGTATGAGATTTCGTCATGGTCGCGGGCCATCCTGGTTCCGCTCTCGATCGCTTATGCAAGGAAGCCATTGAAGAAGATTTCGGCGGAAATGGGAGTTGACGAGCTGTTTGTGGGCGGGCGCCACGGCAAACATCTGCACCTGAAGTGGGCCGCGAAGAAGATTTCCTGGAGAAACTTTTTTTTGGTTTTGAACCGCGTAGTGCATTTCTGCGAACGGTTCCATATTCGACCGTTGCGTTATCTGGCGCTCAAGAAAGCCGAGCGCTGGATGTTGGCGCGTTTTGAAAAGTCTGACGGGTTGGGCGCGATTTATCCCGGAATTCTGAATTCGATCGTCGCTCTGCGCTGCCTGGGCTACTCAACGGATGACCCGCAGGTGATGCGCGCTCTGGCGGAGTTTGAGAAACTTGGCATTGAAGAGGCCGGTGTTCCTGATCACTCCGAAGCGACATTTCGCATGCAGCCTTGCATGTCTCCGGTGTGGGACACCGCGTTGGCGATGTTTGCTCTGGGCGAGAGCGGCGTGCCCAAGAATGATCCGCGCATGCTGAAGGCGGCGGACTGGATTTTGAGCAAGGAAGTCCGCACCAAGGGTGATTGGGCCGTGAAGGTGCCGAACGTCGAACCGGGCGGCTGGTATTTTGAGTTCAATAATGAGTTCTACCCCGACATCGACGATTCAGCCATGGTGCTGCTCGGGCTGGACAAAGTAGAAAATCCGCGCGAACGCTACCAGCATGACGTATGCAAACGCGCCACCGACTGGATTTTTGCCATGCAGTGCAAGAGTGGCGGATGGGCATCCTTTGATAAAGACAACACGCGGATGGTTTTCCAGAACATTCCCTTTGCCGACCACAATGCCATGCTGGATCCGCCGACGGTGGATATTACAGGCCGCGTGCTGGAGATGCTGGCCGCATACGGCGTTTCCGGGGACGACAAGCGCGTTCAGAAGGCGATCAAGTTCATCCTGACTGAGCAGGAGCCCGATGGTTCGTGGTTCGGACGTTGGGGCGTGAATTACATTTACGGAACCATACTGGTGCTACGCGGCTTGCAAGCCATGGGCGTGGACCATCACGAGCCTTACGTGCAGCAGGGCGCAGAATGGCTGCGCATGGTGCAGAACTCGGACGGCGGCTGGGGGGAAAGCTGCGGCTCTTACGACGACGCGACAACCCGGGGCATTGGGCCAAGTACGCCTTCGCAAACGGCCTGGGCCATCATGGGCTTGCTGGCCGCCGGCGATACCCGCAGCGATTCGGTCCAGCGCGGCATTCTTTACTTGCTGGAAACGCAGCGGCCTGACGGACACTGGGACGAAGACCAGTACACGGGCACTGGTTTTCCGCGAGTGTTTTACCTGGCGTATCACTTGTATCGGGATTACTTCCCGCTGATTGCGCTATCGACATACTCGCGCGATTTTTCAGCATTATACGAAGAGGGAAGCGTGGGATACGCAAGAGGTTAGAGTTGAGCGCGCAGGCAAGAGTGCCTGTGCCACAAAAGCAATAGTTTAGGAGACCTGATTTGCCGGTACCAATTTCACAGATGTGGACGGTGGCAAGCTACGTTGTCAAACAAAAGCTGGCCAGACGCAAGCGCTACCCGCTGGTGCTGATGCTGGAACCGCTGTTTCGCTGTAACTTGGCGTGCGCGGGCTGCGGCAAGATACAGTATCCGGCACACATCCTGAAAAAAGAGCTCACGCCGGAGCAATGCTTCCGCGCGGTGGATGAATGCGGCGCTCCCATGGTGAGCATCCCCGGCGGCGAGCCATTGATGCACCCGCAGATAGGCAAGATCGTGGAAGGCCTGGTCGCGCGGCAGAAGTATATCTATCTCTGCACCAACGCGCTGCTCCTCAAGGAAAAGCTCGATCTGTTCAAGCCGAGCAAGTACCTGACATTTTCCGTCCACGTGGATGGCGAGCGGGAGCACCATGATTTCTCCGTCTGCCGCGAAGGCGGATACGATCTGGCCATTGAAGGCATGAAGGAAGCATTGCGGCGCGGTTTCCGTGTGACCACGAACACAACGCTGTTTGATGGCGCCGATCCCAACAGCGTCCGCGAACATTTTGACCAGATGATGGAATTGGGCGTGGAGGGCATGATGCTTTCGCCCGGATACTCCTATGACAAAGCGCCGGACCAGAAACATTTTCTCGGGCGCGCGCGCACACGCAAACTGTTTCGCGCGATCCTGTCGAATCGCAAGAAGAGCTGGCAGTTCAATCAGTCACCGCTGTTTCTGGACTTCCTGATGGGTGAGCGCCAGTATGCCTGCACTCCCTGGGGCATGCCAACTTACAACATTTTTGGCTGGCAGAAGCCGTGCTACCTGCTTCAGGACGGGTATGCCGATACTTTCCAGGAATTAATGGACAGCACGGCCTGGGAAGAGTATGGAACGGAATCCGGCAATCCGAAGTGCGCCAATTGCATGGTTCACAGCGGCTATGAGGCTTCGGCGGTGAATGAAACTTTCAGCTCACTGCGCGGCATGCTGGCCACGGCAAAAGCTACGATCTTCAACCGCCACAAAGATGAGCACGCCTTGAAGCTGTTGAATGAGCATGTCCGGCCAGTGCATAGCTATAACCCGCTGGTGCAGATTGAAGAATCGTCCAGCCAGCTTGAGGAGACCAGCGCATGACCGAGCCGGCAGAAAACAACGCAATCAAGAACGCGGATTCGCTTGAGGTGTCGCCAGGATTCAAGCATGAAAAGCTGGAAGGCTGGGTTCCGGAACTGGCAGGCGAAGAAGAAGTTCGGCAGGCGTTAGAAAAAGCTTTTGACTACCGTGGCGACGTGACCATCACGCGCAAAGATGGCAGCAAGGTCGAGGGATACATCTTTGACCGGCGTACCGGCAAAACCCTGGCAGATTCTGCGGTGCGACTTTTTCCCAAGGATGCCGACCAGAAGCTATCCATTCCATATTCAGAGATCGCCGCGCTGGCCTTCAGCGGACGCGATACTGCCGCGGGAAAAAGCTTTGAAGCCTGGGTGCGCAAGTATTGGGCGAAAAAATCGGCAGGAGAAAAGAACATCGGGATCCAGGCGGAAGCGCTGGAATAGTTCTCTGACTTCGCGGTGCGCGAATTAGTTAAACATGAAAGCCTTCATCACAGGAGCGACGGGATTTGTCGGCAGCCATGTGGCGCGAGCATTGGCGGCGCAGGGGGCTGAGCTGCGGTTGCTCGTACGTCCGACAAGCCGTCTGGACAACATCGCCGATCTGCGGGCTGAAACAGCCACTGGCGATTTGCGGGACCCGGAGTCGCTGAAGAAAGCCATGGCCGGCTGTGAATTTGTATTCCACGTAGCCGCCGACTACCGGTTGTGGGTGCGCGATCCGGAGCAGATGTATCGTTCCAACGTAGAAGGAACGCGGGCGATCATCCGCGCCGCCCAGGAAAGCGGCGTGCGTCGAGTGATCTATACCAGCTCCGTGGCCACAATGGGCTTCACCCGCGAAGGACACATTGCCGGGGAAGATTCCCCGGTCTCAATCAAAGAGATGGTGGGGCATTACAAGCGGTCAAAGTTTATGGCGGAGCAGATCGCGCTGGAAGCCGGCAACAACGGCGCGAATGTGGTGATGGTGAATCCCACGACGCCTATTGGTGAATATGACATCAAGCCCACGCCGACTGGAAGAATCGTAGTAGATTTTTTGAACCGGAAATTTCCTGCCTACGTTGATACCGGACTCAATCTTGCCGACGTGAAGGAAGTGGCGCGCGGGCACCTGCTGGCCATGGGAAAAGCGCGACCGGGGCAGCGATACATTCTGGGCGGGGAGAATCTGACGTTGAAACAGATTCTCGACAAACTATCTGTACTCACGGTGCTGCCGGCGCCGACGATGAAAGTTCCACATGCGGTGGCCATGGGATTTGCGGTCTTCGACCAGCTTTTTACTGGGAAGATCCGGGGCAAAGAGCCTCGCGCCACCATTGACGCGGTGAAAATGGGGCGCAAGAAAATGTTTGCCTCGTCGGCAAAGGCCGAGCGCGAGCTGAGCTACAAGGTTATAGCCGTAGACGATGCGCTGCGGCGCGCCGTCGATTGGTTTCAGGCACATGGATACGTTGAAGAGCTAGCGCAGGTTGCGGCGGTGAATGCATGAGCAAGATTGGAATCATCGCGGCCATGGAACGAGAGATTTCGCCGCTGGTGCGCGGATGGCGAAGAGCCTCACTTTCTACAAGCGAAAAAAAGTTCACCCTATTTGAGCGCGATGGCGTGCTCGCGGTGGTTTCTGGAATCGGGTGCAAAAACGCGGAACTGGCGGCCCGGGCGGTGGTGTCGCAAGATCGGCCGATACTTCTGGTATCTGTAGGGCTGGCCGGCGCCCTCATACGCAGCCTGAAAGTCGGCAGTGTTTTTACCCCCAATGTGGTGATTGATGTTGCCGACGGAGCGGAATATCGATGTACCGCGGACAGCAGTCACGTGAGCGGTGGAGTACTAGTGAGTGCAGGAGAAATTGCGGGAGCGGAAGCCAAGCGGGAACTGGTAAATCGCTTTCATGGGCTGGTCGTCGATATGGAAGCAGCCGGTGTGGCTCGAATCGCGCAACAGGAGCAGATTGGGTTTCGTTGCGTGAAAGCAATTTCTGACGAATCTAATTTTGTGATGCCGCCGATGGGCCGATTTCTGAGCCCTGCCGGAGAGTTTAAGAGTGGCAAGTTTGCGCTGTGGGCGGCTTTGCGTCCATGGCAATGGGCAAGAATTGTGGCGCTGGCACGAAACAGCAAGCGAGCCATCAAAGCGCTGTGTGACCGGCTACGGAAGGACCTTGATAGCAGCTTGCAGTCAAAAGAAATTGTTACACTCAGTAGAGCAGAGTTCCTGGAAGTAAAACGTTAATCATGCACACGGCAACAAAATCCGAAACCGCGGAAGGCAGGCTCGCCGCCACTCGAACCATGCTAGCGTCTGTCTATCACGGCAAGAACGATGTCCGCGTGGAGACGGTGGGAGTGCCCGAAATCGACAAGGGAGAGCTGCTGGTTCGCATACATACCTGCGGCATTTGTGGAACCGATTTAAAGAAGATCATGACCGGCTCCCATTCTGCGCCCAGGATTTTCGGACATGAGATGGCGGGCCAGGTAGTAGCGATGGGCGAAGGCGTGAAGAACTTTGCCATCGGCGACCGCGTGATGGTGTTTCACCACATTCCTTGCGGCGAGTGCTATTACTGCCGGAAAAAAGTGTTTGCGCAATGTCCGGTATACAAAAACGTCGGCGCCACGGCAGGGTTTGAGCCCAGCGGCGGCGGCTTTGCTGAGTACATCCGCGTGATGGATTGGATCGTACGCAAAGGCGTAGTGAAAATTCCCGACCAGGTTTCTTACGAACAGGCGTCTTTTATCGAACCCGTCAATACGTGTCTGAAAGCCATTATCTCCCTGCAACTGCAAAGTGATGAAACGGTGCTGGTTATCGGGCAGGGGCCAATTGGGATCATTCTTGCCGCACTGGCCAAACGGACGGGTGCGACCGTAGTAACTTCCGATTTGTATCCCGAACGCCTTAAAATAAGTGAGAGCTTCGGGTTACAGCAGAACGTTAACGCCGGATCGGAAGATCCCGCGCAGCGGGTAAGAGAGCTTACCGGCGGACGCGGAGCCGACGCTGTGATTCTGGCGACTGCGGGAAACAGTTTGATCAAACCGGCAATGGATGCGACGCGCCCGGGAGGAAGAATCATGCTGTTTGCGCAGACGCAACGAAGTGAAGTGGCGATTGATCCCGCAGCTGTCTGCATGGACGAGAAGACACTGATGGGCTCCTACAGTGCATCCGTCGATTTGCAGGAAGAGAATGTGAGCCTGGTGTTCAGCGGAGAAATTGATTTTGCCCGGTTGATATCGCACCGGTTCGCGCTTGCGGAATCTGTTGAGGCGCTCCATCTGGCTTCGCATCCGTCGCCGGATTCAATGAAGATCGTTATCCAACCCGGGTTGGAATGGGAGAAACGTATTTGAAAGGACAAATGACAGCCGCAGTCCTCTATGGCAAAGAGGACATCAAGATTGAGAAGGTGCCCATTCCTACGCTTGAAACCGGCGAAGTGCTGGTGAAGGTGAATGTGGCGCTTACCTGCGGGACCGACCTTAAGGTCTATCAGCGCGGCTATCACGCGCGCATGATTGTTCCGCCGGCATTATTTGGCCACGAGCTTTCCGGGGTGATTGAAGAAGTCGGGCCGGGCGTACGTGACTTCCGCCGTGGCATGAAAGTTGTTGCTCTGAACTCGGCCCCGTGCGGCGCGTGCTTTTATTGCCTGAAGCATCAGGAAAACATCTGCGAAGATCTTTTGTTCAACAACGGCGCGTATGCCGAGTACATCAAGATTCCCCGGCGCATTGTTGAAACCAACATGCTGGCGCTGCCGGATGACTTAAGCTTTGAATCAGCGGCCATGACTGAGCCGCTGGCCTGTGCGTTGCGCGGGCTGCAGGAAACCGGCGCGGACATTGGCGATACAGTCACGGTAATTGGCGCGGGGCCGCTGGGCTTGATGCTGGTGCAGGTGGCCAAGCTGACCGGATGCAAGGTGATTGCCGTGGTAAAGCGTCCAGAGCAGGTAACTGCGGCGAAGAGGTTTGGCGCGGACGAGATAGTGCAAATCGGGAAAACGACTGATCCTATCGGCCGGATCGTTGGTTTGACCGAAGGCCGCGGGTCTGACATTGTGATTGAAGCGGTGGGCCTGCCGCAAACGTGGCAGTGGGCAGTAGAAATGGTCCGCCGTGGCGGCGTGGTGAATTTCTTTGGCGGATGCGCCAGCGGCACCAAAGTTGAACTGGACACCGATCGCCTGCATTACTCTGAAGTCACGCTGAAGGCCACGTTCCACCACACACCGCAGACAGTGCGCAAGGCGTTTTCATTGATTGCGGAAAAGAACGTCAAGAGCACTGACTACGTTACCGGTGAGGCGCCTCTCTCCAAACTGAAGCAAGTCCTGCAACAGATGCTGGACCGCGGGAGCCAGATTAAAACGGCCATCATACCCGGCCACTGATCATGTCAGTAACGCCCACAAGCCCTTCGTCCATGCCGCTGGGATGGAACGCGCTGCCGGAATCGTATCGCATTCCGGCCACAGCTCCTGCCCTGGAAGACGCGCGCCGGTATTGTGAGCGCCTGGCCAAAACGCATTACGAGAACTTTTCTGTCGCGACCTGGTTTCTGCCCAGAAGCCTGCGCCAGCATTTCTACAATGTTTACGCCTACTGCCGTATCTCTGACGATCTAGGCGACGAGGTGGGTGACCCGCAGCAGTCGCTGGAACTGCTGGACCAGTGGGAAGCTGAGCTAAATGCCTGCTATGCCGGATCGCCGAAGCATCCGGTATTTGTCGCCTTGGCGAAAACGGTGAAGCAGTGCGGCATTCCGAAACATGAGTTCTCTGATCTTCTGGTCGCTTTTCGCCGGGACCAGACAGTCACGCGTTTTGAAACATTTGACGATATTCTTGGCTACTGCCGTTATTCCGCGAATCCCGTAGGACATCTTGTTCTTCATCTGTGCGGTTATAGTGATGCAGAACGCCAGCAACTTTCCGACTACACCTGCACCGCGCTGCAATTGGCCAATTTCTGGCAGGACGTTTTTGTCGATTACGGCAAAGGCCGCATTTACCTGCCCTTGGAAGATCTGCGCCGCTTTGGAGTGACCGGGGAAGACATTGCGCAGCGCCGTGCCACGCCGCAATTTGTGGCCATGATGAAGTTTGAGGTCGGGCGTGCGCGCGAGTGGTTTGTCCACGGGCTACCGCTGCTGAAAATGGTCAATCGTGAACTGGCCATCGATCTTGAGTTGTTCAGCCGGGGTGGCCAGGAAATTCTAAACGCGATCGAACGCCAGGG
>DATCAX010000144.1:0-3147 GCA_036512375.1 Candidatus Angelobacter sp.
GAATCGCAGCCAGTTGAGTCCCCTGGGGACACACTGCCAAAAACAGGCGGTCAAGTTCGGGTGAAAAAAGCCTGTTCGCGCCCCCTTGACCGTGGCGATTCTAGCGGACTCCTTGTAGTGGTCTGGATCCTGCTGTTCAAAAACGGAGGTCGCCCCTTCGCCGCCGATCGCGCAAATTCGCTTGCTGGCTTTGTCGTAGGATCTCAGGGCCAATCCTAGTCGTGATACAGAGTTAAGAAGACTTTCGCCGATGGGTTCTTGCTAACCACATTTTACACTAACCACATTTTCACTTGACAGGTGCCGAGCCATGCGCGTATTGCTTTCCTACCCAGCTTGTTTCTCAACACGTTCCTGTTGCCCTGTGAGCATACCGTCAGGGAGGTATTCCAATGTTTACGTCAAAGGCTGACGCCTTTTGTGCAATCGCAAATCTCGGCTGGAAATTTCTTCAGCCGATTAATAACGCACTACGAGAAGGAGTCTTGCCCACACCAAAGTGGGCCCCTGGACCGCTGCTCAAGTGGGGACAACGAAGATCTTTGGAACTGGGTGTTCCCAGAAAAACGACTTCGCTCTGCCCTGTTTGCAACCGCGAAGCGGCAGAGGCGGTTATGAGGGGCGAAAATGAGATTGCTGATTTCAGAGACCGACCCGGAATGATTGAATCAGAAATACTGGAGGAAGGCGGGCGCATCCTGATGCGCAAAGCGTGCGACAGGCATGGCCCGCTTGAAGACGTGTTGTCCAATCACCCGGATTTTTTCCAAAGGATGGAGTGGCTTGCTTTTGGTCGGGATTTTGAATGCTTTTACGACCATGAGGTGCACAATCACGGTCCCAGCAGCATCAGATCAGGCCGGGGATCATATTTGATCGTCGATCTCACCAACCGATGCAACATGAAGTGTTCTCCCTGCTTCATGGATGCGAATGCCGCGAGCTACGTGCATGAATTAGACATGGAAGACATAAAGGCCCTCTTTGACAATGCGGGCTCGTTTAAGCCTCAACGAGAGGTCAACGTTCTGTTCTCTGGAGGAGAGCCCACACTTTCACAGATTTTTCTTGATGCCGTCCGACACGCGAAGAGCAGGGGTTTCCACCGTCTTCACGTTGCGACGAACGGTGTCCGTTTTGCCGAGAGCAGAGACTTTGCTTTCCAGGCGAAGGCGGCCGGATTGCACGCCGTGTATCTCCAGTGCGATGGCGTCTCGGAAGAAAAGAACAAACATCGCGGGCTCGGAAACTACATGCAGGTGAAGCGGCAGGCTTTAGAAAACATCTCCGCGTCTGGAATGCGAACTACGCTCCAAGTTACGGTAGTCAACGGCCTTAATAACGATGGTCTTGGTGACATTGTCCGTTTCGCAATCGAGAACATAGACAAGATTCACGGCGTGCTGTTTCAGCCTGTGATGTTTACGGGTAGAGATGAACGCATATCCAGCGATGACCGCTACGCGAAGCGTTATCCGCTCTCGCAACTCGCGTACGACCTGCAGGAACAGGGTTCGATTACCTGGCGGCCAATGCGTGATTGGTTCCCGGTCTCAGACTATGGAATTTTCGCCCATTTGTGCGACGTCCTAACCCCGCATGCAGAGTTAGGGAGCCTTTTCCCGGACACACACCCAAATCACGGGATGTTCAGCCTCTTGCTGATAGATTCGGTGAAAAAGGTAGCGGTCCCCATTCCGTCCTTCTTTAATTTTGAACAATTTATGCGCGACGTCATGGAAATAACGGATAGTGGCAGGGGGCCGGCCATCACAAGAGCTCTCGTGTGGTTGTCCATGCTGCGCAATCTCGATCAGCAGAAAGCACCCTTAGGCTTCGATCTCACGCAGGTTAGGGGTTTGCTCGAAGACTGTTTCTACCGTGTTGCTGGTAGTAGCGATGATTGGTCGCCGAAAGCATACTCATACAGAGGGCGTTGGAAAGTCATGATTGTTAACGGCTTGTGGTTCCAGGACGCTTTTAATTACGATTTTTCTGCCATTTCCAATTCGAGTACGCCAGTGGCGACCCAACAAGGAGAAATTAGCTTTTGCGCCTACAACGGTGGCGGTTGGCGAAAAGTCGTCGAGCACATGAATCGTACGGCAACACATGCTGACTGGTATAGGAGCCATCCTCGCCATGAGATCTATGCCAAGGGCAAGAAAGTTGACCTTGGCAAAGGGCTCCTCGACCATGAAGCAGGACTGATTCAGATCGAGATGGATACGCCGCAGGCTCCGGCTGCGGGGCCGAAGTCTCTTGTGTAACGAAGATACCGAAACGAGGGGCAAAATCCGGCTTGCTGAGACGACAAGGGTTCAAATTTGAGACGAGGCTTAACGGCGAGCAGGTTCGCAAAGTGCGAAGATTCGCCGGAGCATGCCGCTTCGTCTGCAACAATGCCCTTGCACTCACTAAAGATCGATACACTAGGAAAGAGAAACGCCGGGGTATGTTGGCTTGGCCGCTCTGCTACCTGCTTGGAAGCAAGAATTTGGTTGGCCCTCCGATGTTCCCGCACAAGCTCTTCAACAATCGCTGAAAGATTTAGATCAGGCCTACATAAACTTTTTCAAGGACCGGGCCAATTCTCCAGTATTCCGCAAGAAAAGCAAGAAAGACAGCTTCCGTATTCCACAAGGCTTCGAGGTGGACAGCGCAAACGGTCGCGTGAACCTACCAAAGCTCGGTTGGATACGCTACCGCAAATCTCGGGACATGGAAGGGAAGCCTAAGAACATTACTGTCTCGTTGGGAAACGGCAAGATTTTTATTTCCATTCAGACCGAGCGCGAGGTAAATCAACCGCTTCATCCTTCCACGTCTGTTGTTGGACTGGACTGGGGCGTGAAACGCTTCTACACCCTTTCGGATGGCATTTACGAGCATGGTCTTGCTCCGTTGAAAGAGTTTCTGCCGAAGCTGAAGCAGTTTCAGCGCCGGCTGTCTCGCAAGAGGAGGTTTCTGCGGATTCCGGGGGATGGTGATCAACGATTCCGAACGATCGTGATCGCGATGCCTCGGAATGTTTTCCACAGGGCGAGGTGACGCTGGACATCACAGTAGGCAAGCTGTTCTCCGAGAGCAACCCAGAGGAGCGACAGCGTGCCAACCAGGAGAATGCCCAGGCGTAAGATCAAGGAA
>DATCAX010000145.1:0-3170 GCA_036512375.1 Candidatus Angelobacter sp.
CTTCTGCATATCTTTTGCCTGGTCGAGTGCTCGCGCAGCTTCCGGCGGCATGTAGTTCTCGTCGTGCTTTGCCATAATTTGATCGGCGTAAAATACTCCGTCCGGACCTACCTTGCCCTGGGCCACGCAGCCGCGGCCTTCTTTGAAAAGGTCGGGCAGGATTCCTTTGTAAACGACCGGAATGGTGTTGGCGGTATCGGTGACGGTAAAGCGAATAGTCAGTCCATCGGTTTCACGCTTCAGACTTCCTGTTTCAACCAGGCCACCGATGCGGAAGGTGCGGCCAACCGGTGCCTCCTTAGTCGCGATCTGCGTTGGACTGAAAAAGAAGACCAGATTATTTCGAAATGCGCCCAGCACCAGCCACGTGGCTAAACCAAGCGCGGCCAGGCTGCACATGATAAAAATAATTCTCTTGTGACGCTTTTTCATTGATTCTCCGGGAACGAACTCTCCAGTTCCGAGTTACCAGCGGCGAACTGTTCAGGGTTTTCTCTTCTCGCCAGATTTCGTTTGCGCTTCAGCAGCATTAGTACTTCGGCGCCAAGCAACACAAAGGTCACGCCATACGATCCCCAAACGTACAGTCCGTAACCACCCATGAAAAAAAACTTTGACCAGTTCAGATTCTTACTTCAAGCCACGGCCTCAGCCAGCCAAGGCGCTTCGCGCTCCCTTTCTCGAATTATGTAGCGCACCCGCACCAACACCACGGCGATCGAATACATCCAGCAGGCCGCCAGCAGGATCAACATTGAGGCCAGCATCGAGGGCGCCATTTTGAAGCTCTTGGCGGTGATGGTCGCGCCCTGGTGCAGGCTGTTCCACCACTGCACCGAAAAATAGATAATCGGAACATTGATTAAGCCGACCAGAGCCAGTACTGCTCCCGCTCGATCAGCTCGGCGCGGTTCGTCAATCGACGATTGCAACGAAATGAACCCGATGTAAAGAAACATCAGGATCAGGGTTGAAGTAAGCCGCGCATCCCAAACCCACCAGACTCCCCACGCGGGCCGGCCCCACAAGGAGCCTGTCACGAGCGAGATGAAGGTGAAAATTGCGCCGGTCGTGGAAATTGCGGTGGCCATCATCGAGGCCAGCCGCGCATTGAATGCCCACCCGATGCCGGCGTAGACCGCCATCAGTACATAGAGGAACATCCCCATCCAGGCCGCGGGCACATGGATAAAGATGATCCGATACGATTCGCCCTGCTGGAAATCAGTCGGTGCGACAAAAAACCCAACGTAGAGGCCGGCAATGAAAAGCAGAGCCGTCAAAACAGCGAACCAAGGGATCATTTTGCCCGCGAGTGGGTAGAAATTCGCAGGCGCTGCGTATTTGTACCAGTTTATCTTTCGTGAACTCATTTGATATTCGTCCGACCGTCTCTTCCGGCGTCGGTATGTGTCGCGGAAACAACTTTCATTCCACAGATATCTTTAACGCCGCGCTCGTTGCCCATGGCGCGAACACCAATGATAGAACCAGCGTCGCCCCGAGCAACAATAAATAGGGCTGCGGACTCGTGCCACCAACGCTGGCCTGGACCGCGCCAGTTCCGAAGATCAGCACCGGGATATAAAGAGGCAAGACGAGCAAAGCAATCAAAACATTTGCGGCGCGCAGTCCCAGAGTCAGTGCGGCGCCGATTGATCCGATTAAGCTCAGGACCGGTGTTCCCAGCAAGAGAGACACAACCATTATCGCCAGACTATTCTGCGACAAACCGAACTGAAGTCCAAGCAGCGGCGCGATGATTACCAGGGGAACCTCAGAGACCAGCCAGTGCGCCAATATTTTGCCCAGGACTATCAGATACGTGGATTGAGGCGTCAATAGAAGCTGTTCAAGCGTCCCATCCTGATAATCATTCCCGAAAATTCTTCCCAACGAGAGCATTGAAGCCAGCAAAGCCGCAACCCAAACCACCCCCGGCGCTATCGTTCGCAGGGTCTCTCTCTCCGGGCCGATGCCAAGCGGGAAGAGGCTGACCACAATCACAAAAAAGAAGACTGTGGCGAGTACATCGGCTCGTCGCCGCCAGGCGAGAATCAAATCTCGCCAAACCAGCCAGCCAAACATTGAGTGGAATGGATGCGCGCTCACTTGGCAAGTTCGATCCGCTGCACTCGGTCCGCGGACAAATCGAGTTCCTGGTGCGTGGCAATGATTGCCATGCCGCCCTTATTTAAGTGGCCACCGATAAACTGGCGCGAAAGCTTGATCGCCGTGTCGTCGAGTGACGTCAAAACTTCGTCCAGTATCCAAAGCGTGGCCTTCGATGTCAGCAACCTGGCCAGCGCCACCCTTCGTCTTTGTCCGGCGGAAAGCGAACGGGCGGGCAGGTTCTGTTGTCGACTTAAGCCTACTTGCGCGAGGGTCGCTTGCGCGTCGACCTTGCTCAGGTCATTGCCGGCGACGCCACAGGCGATGCGCAGATTCTCAAGCGCGCTCAGTTCATCTTTCACCCCATTCTGATGCGCCAGATAAGCGACCGTCCCGGAATACTCCTCGCCCAGCGATCGGATATTCTTTCCTGCCCAGCGAACTTCACCTTCCGCGGGCGTCGCCAATCCGGACAAGATGCGAAGCAAGCTGGTCTTCCCGCTGCCGTTCGCGCCGCGCAGTTCGATTAACTCGCCGGGATTGACAGCGAAGTTCAGCGCCGTAAACAGGCGGCGAGTGCCGCGTACGCAGCTAAGGTTGATTACTTCCAGCATGGCGGATTCATGGCTGAGACTGGTTGGAAAGGAAAATCGATATGAGAACGATCTCACTCGCGGTCAAATTGCCGCCCCTTCCAATAATCGGGTCTGCGCGTGTTGTGAGCGATGGAAACGATCCAGATTGCTCCTCGAATTCAAGATAGAAAATACTATATGGAAAACGCCCAATTACGTAACGACGAAACTCTGTGGACTTGTGTTGACAGCCGATTCGCGGATACTGGATCGGCTTCACGAATACTTCTTGCGCAATGTATCAAACACAATTTGCGCTGATTCTCCCTTGGCATCGCCCTTCTTAATCTCTGTGGCTCGTCGCGCCAATTCGGCGTCCCAAGCAGCCTCAGTTTCCACGTCCCACCCGTCTTCAAGTGAGTGGATCAGGAATTGAGCCAGTTCGGCCCGTTCTGGAATTGGCAACTTGGCGAGCTCGACTTT
>DATCAX010000146.1:0-5749 GCA_036512375.1 Candidatus Angelobacter sp.
TTACGCCCAGCTTTTCAAAGATATTTTTAAGTTTTTCGGTGGGAGGAAGTTCAGCCTCATCGCCCTCGATAAAGTCTTCCAGCGCCAGGAATCGAGCGCCGGGGATGTGACCGTTATCGTACTCTGAGCGCTTATCAGCAACGTGCAGGATGACCACCTTGGGATCAGTGAGGTGTTCACTGAGCCATTGTGCGGAAACGATCATCTCTGGATGAACTGCCTTGTCAGCCGCATTTGCGGGAACGAAGGAAGAAACAATGGTAAGGACCAGAGCACTGGCGCTTAAACACCGATACAACCTGCTGATCATAATTGTTAGCCTCCGACAGTCAATCTTCTGCGCTCGTTGCACTCGCGGTATAGGACAAATGAAAGGTGGGCGCTAATATAAAGCTTAGACTATAGCCGCGCTCATACTGTTAGCGTAGCCACCCGCCATTTTCCGTAACCGTAAGGGGCCAAACAATGAAGAAATATGTGATCATCCTCTTTTTGAGCACTGGATTGCTGTCCTCATGGACACTGGCCCAGTCTCCGCTGGATGATCTGCGGAAGAGGGCCGAAGAGGCCTTGGGCAATAAGCGCGGGCCCACCGACGATCGCATTGCCGCGGGATTGAAAGAGGCGCTGACTGTAAGCACGCGCAAGGCGGTCGCTTCCACCGGGCGTGTCGACGGGTTCCTGAAGAATGCCGCCATCAAGATTCTGCTGCCGGAAAAATTGCGCAACGTGAGCAAGGGCATGCGCCTGATGGGCATGGGCCAGCAGGTGGACGCATTGGAAGTCGGCATGAACCGCGCTGCGGAGCAGGCCGCACCCGCCGCTCGGCAGATCTTTATTGACGCGGTAACCAAAATGACGATCGCTGACGCCCGCCAGATTCTTTCCGGCAGTGATACTGCAGCGACCCAGTACTTCAAGACCTCGAGCACAGAACAGTTGACAGCGGCCTTTTCGCCGATCGTGCACCGGGCGATGGAGAACGTGGGCGTAATCAAGCAATACAACCAGCTGATGCAGAACCCTGTGGCCGCACGTGTGGCGGAAAACCAGGATTTCAGCATTGATAAATATGTGGTCGGCAAAACCATGGACGGGCTCTTTTTTGTGATGGGGGAAGAGGAGCGGAAGATTCGCAAGGATCCTGCGGCCCAAACAACGGCTTTGCTGCGGGAGATATTCGGCAGAAAGTAGTAGCCAGGAATCAGGTGCGATCTCATCAAGTTTCCCATTCATGTGGGTGTAGAATTCCGGTATCCAAGGCTCGCACCCCAACTGAGGAGAAACCACCATGAAGCTCCCGCTATGCGTCCTGGTAGCGTTTGTGTTTTGCGGTCCAATCACCGCCCAGCAGCACCCAGTGCATAATCAACCTGCAGCCAAGAAAGCTACCCTGATGACCGGGCTGGGAGATTTGCACCATCCCGTTTCCACTAACAACCCTGAGGCACAGAAGCTTTTCGACCAGGGAATGCGATTAATCTATGCCTTCAACCACGAAGAAGCGGCTGGGTCTTTTGAGCGTGCGGCTGAACTCGATCCGAAATTAGCAATGGCATACTGGGGCCTGGCGGAAGCCGTGGGGCCGAATTACAACGATCCGGCCGACCCCGACCGTTACAAGAAGGCGCATGAAGCCATCGCTAAAGCCGGTGAACTCGTGGTGAATGCCTCGGCCAGCGAAAAAGCCTACATCGCTGCGATGGCTTTGCGTTTTCCAGCCGATCCAGCCGCCGATCATCGGCTGGCGGCGGAGCGCTACCGCAACGCGATGGAGGACGTGGTCAAGCAATTCCCCGACGACCTGGACGCTGCCACGCTATTTGCAGAAGCCGGCATGGACCTGCATCCATGGGGACTGTGGCATCCGGATGGCACCCCTGAAGGAGGGACAGAAGACATCATCGCTGCATTGGAATCTGTTTTAAAGCGAGATCCCAACCATATGGGCGCCATTCACTATTACATTCACGCGGTGGAAGCGTCTCCGAATCCGGAACGCGCGCTGGCTGCGGCCAACCGGTTGGCGGCACTTGCACCGGCCGCGGGACATCTGGTGCACATGCCGGGACACGTTTATATCCGCACCGGCGATTTTGAAGCGGCGGTAAAAACGAACCAGTTGGCTGCATCTGCCGATCGCGCTTATATGCAGACCAATGGCGCCGGAGGCATGTACGGCGCAATGTATTACAGTCACAACCTTCATTTCATTGCGGCATGCTCCAGCATGAATGGCAATTACGCTGAAGCTCGCAAGGCCGCAGAGATGCTGGCGGCCCACGTTGGTCCGCACGTAAAAGACATACCGCCTTTGGAAGGATTCATGACGGTGCCCATTGCGGTGGAAGTGCGTTTCCAAAAGTGGGACCAGATACTGGCAATGCCGCAACCGCCTGCCGCCATGCAAACGACGACTGTCTTCTGGCACTTTGCCCGCGGCATGGGGTTGGCGGCCAAAGGCAAGGTGGCGGACGCTGAGGCCGAGTATCACATCGTAAGGGAAGCTGCGGACAAAACGCCTCCAGATCAAGTATTTGCCATGCCGGTAAATAACAAAGCGAAAGACGTGTTAAACATCGCTACAAATGTTCTTGGGGCAAAGATCGCCCTGGCGAAGCACGACTCAAACAATGCCCTCGCCATGTTGCGACGGGCGATCGCGATTCAGGACACATTGAGGTATGACGAACCTCCAGACTGGTTTTATCCGGTACGTGAATCGCTGGGCGCAGTACTGCTGCTGAACGGAAACGCCGCTGAAGCAGAGAAAGTCTTTCGCGAAGATCTGGATCGCAATCCGCGCAATCCACGGTCGCTTTTTGGGTTGAGTGAGGCGTTACGCGCGCAAAATCGAGCTTACGACGCACAGTTCGTTGACAAGCAGTTTCAAACCAACTGGAAGAGCGCAGAGATCAAATTGAAAGTGGCTGACTTGACGTAATACGAAGAGGACATTTCATTGGCGAGGAGTAGCTTGTATTCCGTAAAACCTCATTACGTCCCGTACGGCCCTTAAAATCTCTGGAAATCAAGAGATGTCTCAACTGACTTGTCCGTGAGCTACAGGAGCTTGTCCGGCGTAATTGGCAGCTCGCGTACGCGTTTACCGGTAGCATGGTAAATCGCGTTTGCGATTGCCGCAGCCACTCCCGTCACCGTGATTTCGCCCGCCCCCCGTGCGCCGATGTACGGGTCAATGTAGGGATCAGGTTTGTCAATGAAGTCGATTTCAATGGAGTGAATATCGGCGTTCACCGGGACGGCGTAGTCGGCCAGGTTGCTGTTCACGATGCCGCCATCACGATGGTCATACACGGTATGTTCCATCAGCGCCATGCCTATCCCCATAATGATTCCGCTGTAAGCCTGGCTCTGCACGGTTTTGCGGTTGATGACCTTCCCTACGTCAAAAGCGCTGACCACGCGCGAGACTGTCGCACGGGCAATTTCCGTATCAATCTTTACTTCCACAAACTGTGCGCCCCACGACTGGAACGCATACTTCTCGCGCTCCTGCCCGGGCTGCAGGCTGCTCTCGCCTTCTACGGCTGCCTGGTTCTTTGCCGCCAGCACCTGCGCGTATGTGCTCCCGGACTCCGGCGCCGAACCTTTCAGATACACTCTTCCACTCCCTGCCGCTACTTCATCTTCTTTCTTGTTATGGAACTGCGACTTCTCGTCCGCGATCGCAGTTTGAATAAGTTTCTTCAATGCGTCGGTCGCGGCACGGTTCACCGCGGGCAGCACGCTGGCCGTGGTCATTGACCCGCCAGAGACCGGTGCCGGAGGCATGCGGCTATCTCCAAGTTCCGGACGAATCTTTTCCATCGGGATTCCTGTTACGTCCGAAACCACCTGCGTCATGGTTGTGTAGGTGCCTCCGCCCATGTCCTGCGTGGCGCTGATCACCTGCGCTGACCCATCTTGAAGAATGCGCACTTTGGCCGCACCCGGGCTGCGCATGCCCGGATATGTGGCAGTGGCCATACCCCAGCCCACCAGATATTTGCCGTCGCGCATGGATCGCGGCTTGGGATCGCGTTTGGACCAGCCAAACTTTTCTCCGGCTGTCTGGTAACACTCTTTCAAATACTTGCTCGACCACGGCTGGCCGGTGTGCTCGTTCTTGTCTGAGTGATTGATGATCCGTAGCTGTACAGGATCCATGTTCAGCTTGTATGCCAGCTCGTCCAGTGCCGACTCCGTGGCGAACAGCCCTGGATTTTCTCCCGGAGCCCGCATCGGCGTGGGCGTGGCGATATTCACGCGTACGGCGTGATGCGCAATGCTCATGTTCGGGCAGCTATAAAGGAAGCGCGTGGTGTTGCCGCAGGACTCGATAAATTCGTCGATCGGCGACGTTTGCACCATGGTGTCATGCTGGATTGAGGTGAGCCTGCCCTCTTTCGTCGCGCCCAGGCGGACCTTCTGCCGAGTTTCTGAGCGGTGCCCAGTGCCGCTGAACATTTGCTTGCGCGTGAGGTTCAGCTTTACCGGCCGCCCAATTTTCTTCGCCGCAATCGCGCTCATCACCGAATGCGGCCAGATGAACCCTTTGCATCCGAAACCGCCGCCGATGAAAGGCGAGATGATATGGACGCGCTCTTCTGAAATGCCCAGCGTCTCAGCCACGGTGTTGCGCGCGCCCACCACCCACTGGGTTGTTTCCCAGAGCGTGAGGTCGTCGCCGCTCCACGCTGCCATGGAAGCCGACGGTTCCATGGGGTTGTGATGCTCGTTAGGAGTGACGTAGTCGGCTTCGTGTTTGACTGCGGCGCTCTGGAAGGCCGACGTGGGATCGCCGCGTTGCGCTTTGAGCTTCTCGCCAAAAAACTCTGACGGATCGTACACCGTGCTCATCGCCTGTTCGGTTTCCACCAGCGGAGGCTGAATTTCATAAGTCACCTTCACCAGGTCAGCCGCATGCTGTGCCTGCTGGAGCGAGTCCGCCATCACTACGGCAAGGTACTGGCCAGCGTAATGGACTTTGTCGTCTTCGAAAACAACGCGAATCTCACCCGGCTTTGAGGCCGACATAAAATTATTGACGGGGCGAAACATCTTTGGCGCGTTGCCGTGATGCAGAATGGCAAGGAAGCCAGGGGCCTTCTCTGCATCCGCGCTGTCAATGCTGGCAACTCTTCCTTTGGCAACGGTGCTGCAAACAGCCACCGCGTGGGCCACGTTCTTCATGGGATGATCAGCGGCGTAGCGGGCCTGCCCCGTAACCTTGAGGTGCCCATCTTTTCTGCTGACTGACGAACCGACGGCTGTGCTCATGACTGGCCCTCCGCTTTGGACTGAGCTGCGCTGGCAAGGGCACGCACAATGGCTCGCTTGGCCAGTTCAATCTTGAATCCGTTGTATTTGTGCGCCGTCACGGACTTCATGGCAGCTTCCGCCGCTGCGTGAAACGTCTTTTCGTCAGCGGCCGCGCCGGTAAGAATATGCTCTGCTTCCGGCGAGCGCCAGGGCTTGGTTGCTACGCCGCCCAGAACCAGCCGCGCAGTGTGAATCTTGCCGCCTTGCAGTTCCAGTGCTGCTCCGGCTGAAGCCAGCGCAAATTCATAGGATGCGCGATCACGCAGCTTCACATAAGCCGATCGGGCCGCAAACTTACTGTTCGGAATCGTCACATAGGTGATCAGTTCGCCGGGTTCAACTACCGTTTCCTTCTGCGGCGTCTTGCCCGGCAGAAGATGAAAATCACCGGCCGCAACTTTGCGCTCGCCGCCGCTCGGGCTTT
>DATCAX010000147.1:0-3445 GCA_036512375.1 Candidatus Angelobacter sp.
CCTCTCCGGGGGACAGCAGCAGCGGCTTTGCATCGCCCGTGCCTTGGCGGTGGAACCCGAAGTCCTGCTAATGGACGAACCAGCATCTGCTCTTGATCCAATTTCAACCGCGAAGATTGAAGATCTCATCTTTGAATTGAAAAAAGATTACACGGTGGTCATTGTTACCCATAATATGCAGCAGGCAGCGCGGGTTGCGGACTTTACCGCTTTCTTTCTCATGGGCAACATGGTGGAACTTGATAAGACACAAACCATGTTTACCAAACCTTCCGATAAACGCACGGAAGATTACATTACCGGGAGGTTCGGATGACGCGCACGCGGTTCCATCAGGGACTTGACGATTTAAAACAGAAGCTTTTGGCAATGGGCGGCATGGCGGAGCAGGCCGTGGAACGCGCCGTACGCGCCTACCAGTCGCGCGACCTGTCGCTTTGCGAAGTTGTGTTGCGCGACGAATCAAAAATCAACGCCGCTGAACGAGACGTGGATGAAATGTCCATCGACCTGCTGGCGATGCAACAGCCAATGGCCATTGATCTGCGTTTCATCGTCGCCTGCATCAAGATTAATGCCGACCTGGAGCGAGTGGGAGACCAGGCTGTTAATATCGCAGAACGCGTCATGGATCTTCTGACGCGCCCCGATCCCGGGCTGAATGTAGACATCCCACGTATGGCGCAGCTGAGCATCAGCATGGTTCGCGACGCGCTGAACGCCTTCCTTACCGCCGATGTTGCCATGGCACAGTCAGTGCTGGAGCGCGACGATCTGGTGGACAATATGAACCGGGAAATCTTTGAGGCAGTGGACGCCGCCATAGCTAAGCCCGGCGGGGATCATCGCAACCTGCTCGACATGATGATTGTGGCCAGAAATCTGGAACGCGTGGCCGACCATGCCACGAATATCGCTGAAGATGTTATCTTCTGGGTACGGGGAGCTGACGTGAGACACCGCGCACAAGGATAGCGCCATCAATTGTTCGGTATCACAATTTAAAGTGTTACATTAACTCCAGTTTTGGCTGGAGCACCGCTGCGTTCGGCGAGAACAATTACAATGGTTGCCAGGCGTAAAACTTCGAGCAACGGCTTCAGGCCTGCCTCCGTCCAGCACATGAACCGGTCCGTATCAGATCCGTCACTTTATATAAACCGCGAGACCTCATGGCTTGCCTTCAACCGGCGAGTGCTGGAAGAAGCCAATGACGAGCATAATCCCCTGCTGGAGCGGGTAAAGTTTCTTGCCATCTCGGCCAGCAATCTGGATGAGTTTGTTGAAGTCCGAGTCGCCGGTCTTTTGCAGCGTATTGAAGAAGGCTTTATCGATGCCGGGCCTGATGCGCTTTCCGCCCAGCAGGAGCGCGAGTTGATCGCGCTGGAGACCCATGAGTTTGTCCAGGAGCAATACGATTGCTGGAACCTCAGGCTGATGCCCGCGCTGGCGAAGGAAAACATCCGCGTTCTTGACTTGAAAGATCTTGATCCGGAGCAAGAAGCGTTTATTGACGCTTACTGCGAAAAAGAGGTTGATCCGCTGCTTACGCCAGTCACGGTGGATCCGGCGCATCCCTTTCCCCGCGTCCTGAATAAGGCGTTGTGCATTGCGTTGCTGCTCAAACGCAAACGGCGCGCCAGCGGGACTTATATGGGTGTGATCACCGTGCCAAGGGTGCTTCCACGACTGGTGCGGCTGCCAACACGCACAGGCGCCGACTACGTTTTTCTGGCTGATCTTCTCACCTATCACGCGGCCAGCATGTATCGCGGGTATGAGATTGTTTCAGCTGCATCCTTTCGCGTTACCCGCAACAGCAATCTATATCTGGAAGAAGAAGAAACGCGCAACCTGCTTGAGTCAGTGCGGACAGAGCTGCACCGTCGGCGCAAAGGCGATGCAGTACGCCTGGAGATTGACGCCAACGCCAATGCCGAAATCGCTCGACGTTTACAGCAGACATTTGAGCTTGAGGACTGGCAGATATTTCACACCCAGGGCCCGGTCAACCTCTCACGCCTCTTCAATTTTTATGAGATTGAGCGGCCTGAGCTGAAATTCAAGCGGCTGGTGCCGCGTGAATTGCGCTTGCCGCCCAACAGTCCCAACATCTTCGCGGAGCTGCGCAAGCGGGACGTGCTGCTGCACCATCCTTATGATTCCTTTGACGCGGTAGTGGATTTCATCGAAAGCGCAGCTAGCGATCCTGACGTGATCTCATTGAAGCAGACGATCTACCGGACCAATCGCGATTCTCCAATCGTGGGCGCGCTGATCTCCGCGGCGGCCGCTGAGAAAGAAGTTACCGCCGTCCTGGAGTTGACTGCCCGTTTTGATGAGGCTTCCAACATACAGTGGGCGCGCACTCTGGAAGATGAGGGCGTGCAGGTTTATCACGGACTGGTGGGACTGAAGACTCATTGCAAGCTGTGCCTGCTGGTGCGCCACGATTCTGATGGTGTAACGCGGCGCTACGTCCACATCGGCACCGGCAATTACAATCCGACAACGGCGCGGTTCTATACGGACCTGAGCCTGCTCACAGCTTCACCCGATATCACGTCGGCCGTGCACTCCGTCTTCAACTATCTCACTGCCTATTCTGAGGCTCCAAGCTACAGCCCCCTGGCCATTTCGCCAATCGATCTTGCCGCCACCACGCTGGAGCAGATCCATCGTGAAGCGGAGCACGCCGCCAAAGGCAGGCCGGCGCGGATCATCGCAAAGATGAATTCCCTGCTCGACAAGAACGTGATTGAGGCTTTGTACCGGGCGTCGCAAGCGGGTGTCCCTATCGATCTTACGGTTCGCGGCATGTGTTCACTGCGGCCAGGCGTGCCAGGCATCAGCGATAACATCGTGGTTCGCAGCGTGGTGGGCAGGCTCCTTGAACATACGCGCATTTTTTATTTTGAAAATGGCGGAGAGGATGAAGTGTATATCTCCAGCGCAGACTGGATGCCGCGCAACCTGTATGAACGCGTGGAAGTGCTGTGTCCGGTGCAGGACGCGCAACTGAAGCAACGGCTGAAAAGTGAGATACTGGCTGCGTACCTTGCTGATAACGTTAAAGCGCGCTTCCTCGACCGCCATGGGCGTTATACGCGCGCAACACGCCGTCGAGGTGAAGCCGCTTTTTCAGCCCAGGATTTCCTGATCGCGGTGGCAGAAGGTACAGCAACGGCGGCCGACATTCCGGACCCAGTCACGCCCCGCCAGAAGAGGTCAACTGGCCGGAGAAAAAAACAGGTGGTTACCCGATAGCCTATGCTCCTATATTTTTTGCGCCATGCTTCCGCCGGCAAAACCATACTCAATCCCAAGAAGGATGAGCGCCGTCCCTTGGATGAAGAAGGCATTCTGCAGGCGCGCTACGTCGGGCGAATGCTGGCCAATCTTGATGTACAGGTAGATCAGATCATAAGCAGTCCACTGAAACGCG
>DATCAX010000148.1:0-6080 GCA_036512375.1 Candidatus Angelobacter sp.
CCCGCCGAAGCTTATCGCCTGCCTGTGAAAGGCTCCAGTGGAAACGCAGTGGCCTGTCCATAAGGGTAGAACCTCAAAGCCTGAAAGACGCGTTCTACAAAACGCTTAGCAGCCCAATCTGCGAAAGCAGAGTTAGCGACCCGCGAGAGTGTACGTGAAACCGGCACTCTTTTACATAAATCATATGCGGCGTTCTCTTTTTCAAAACGCAGTTCCGTGAAGCCGATAGAAAAACTCTTTGCCAAAGCTGCTGGACCGGTCCCGTCCGTCTTTTACCTGGGTGAAGCTGACAATCACCAGCACACCTTTCACGACGTACCCTTGTAACAGGCTCTCGATACCATCCAGATCGAACAGCACACTGAAGGCCATCGCCAGCCCTGATGCGGTATTCTCAGCGAACGGGTGGGCTTCGGCCATGCCCCAGTCTTCAGGCAAGCCAGGCTCGGCGCCGAATATGTGCACCGTCAGTTGCTTTTGTCCCGGAGCAATTTCAATGCGGCGTATCAGTGACCGTGCAGAATTGGTGTTGATCCAGGTTCCGGTAAGCGCAGTCTGGTCAAGGCCAGGGAGTGTTCCGGAGTTGCATTCCTGCAACTGTTCCACGGCAACATGATTCACGGCGCCACCTCATGGAAGAATTCGCGGGAGAAATAATCTGAGCGATGGCTGCCATCGCGGAAAGTGTAGAACGCCGCCAGCACCAGCAGGCCGGCATTTACATTTCCTTCCACAAGAGTTTCCAGGAAACCAAACTTGTATCTGGCCACAAAGGCCATGCCGCGCATGGAAGCAGGGTTCTCCGCATAAACACATTCAGCTTCCAATTCACCCCAGCTAAGCGGGGATTCTTTAGCGGAGCTCTCAATGGTTACGCGTAGCTTTCCCGCAACCGACCTGATTTGTACTCTAGTGATTCCCGGCGTGGAGGGATTGGTGTTGGCCCACGACCGGACCATGGTGGATGTTTCAAGATTTCGAGCGGCTTCTGCCGTGCTTGTTCCTGCCATTTCCATGCGGCACCTTTCTTACTTTCACGCCTGACCCTCAGCGTTTTTCCATCATTGGAACGCGAAGAGACGTTGCATGGGACTTTCAACAATAACCTGCCCGGATTTACTGGCCCGCAAATTCTACACCAGATTGTTTCAGCTGCCAGCGGCCCTCGATGGGCAGGTAGCTATCGCGAACAATAATTGTTAGAAATCTTAACCGGCCGCGCCCTGGAATCAAACTTCTGGCACATGTTGAGTCTCCCCATAAAGCCCAATGTTTTCATTAGTATAGGTAAACATGGCATGTCAGAAATGGAGGGCGGCTGAAGAAAAAAATTTACATCGGAGCAGATGAGCCCTTAAAGTACAGAAACCCGCTACGGGTAAGAATCTGTGCTTGAACATGGGGCAATTAAAAGTTTAAAAAGCGCCCTGGTTCTAAGTAATGACTATCGGTTTGTATAGCCTGATCTGGGCACACCTCGCGCAACCTGGTCATTGATGCAGCTTTTTACAAGTGCAGGCAGCAGCCACATTGGCTGTATTCCTACTTTTTATCCGAAAACTGCGCCGCAATGTGAAAACGGCCAAGGTTTGTCAGCTGGCGACGCTATATGTTGTCGGACGGCATGAACCATTGGGCAGGACAGTAGCGAAGGCTTTAGTCAGCGACAATCGCGAGGTGATCTGATTTCATGAAGCGCTCTTCTTCGCCAACCGGCAAAGCTCGAATCCTTATTGTCAATGACGATACTTTACTGCTCCCATGGACCAGACTCATGGAGAGCGCGCACTATCATGTGGAGACCGCTTCAAGTGAAGATGCAATTCACCGGATGGAAAGCGGGCTGCAACCCGACTTGATTCTGCTGGATATAGCTGCGCCCAACCTCGACGATTTACGAATGATTGAAGCTTGCCGACGCGTCCGTCCGGATCAAAAAGTGGTTGTGATGTCGCAGGAAAGCGACGTCAGTATCGTTGTGCGGGCGATGCGGCTAGGAGCGCTGGATTACATCGCCAGGCCGCATGAAAGCGCGGACCTTCTGGCGGAGATAGAGCACTTATTGGCGCCGTCCCAAGATGAAGTTGAGCATCCGGATTCAAACCGCGCGTCGTGCGACCAGTTTGAGCAAGTGGAAAACGATATCTCTTTTCTGGCCGTAAGTCCGGCCATGCGCAAGATTCGGGCCCAGGTCGCACAAGTGGCCAAGGTAGATATCCCTGTTTTGTTGCTGGGCGAGAGCGGGGTTGGTAAAGAAGTGCTTGCGCGGGCCGTTCGCGAATTGCCAGTTCCTATGCAGCTTGCGCTATGGTGCATGGCTGTCCTCTTTGCATTTGCTGTTTCAGCGAATGCGCAAAACGTTACCGTGCTCAACGTACCGACCACCACCTCACTGTGGGCCGGAACCACGGGCTTTGCCACTGCTGGCCTATCCTCAGTGACCTTTCCGGCCTCAGGTTTGATCCTGCCAGGCACAGCCATTAGCCGTTTTACCGGCAAACCAGAGCGGCACCTCTGGTATGGCGATGCCAGCAACGGTTTCTGCCGCGTTGACCCGGAAATTGACGATCCGAATCTGGCGCAGCCTTCGCCTGGCATCGGACGTTTCAACAACATCATCACCACCTGCGTTGGCAATATTCAGGCCGGTGCCTTCGCTCCGATGCAGGCAACGTTTGATGCAACGACAAACACGATCTACGCAGCAGATATACCGCGTACAGCGAACGGTGTCATCCGCTTGCACTACATTCCCAGCGGGGACAACGGGCATGGATCGATCGATCCTATTCACGTTCAGTCCCTGATGGGCTCGCAGACATCGCGAAATGCGGCGGGCGGCTGCCCGGTGGTGACGGATCCGCGCAATGGGGCGACTCCTTTTACCATGTCTTCGGTCGCGCTAGGTCCGGATGGTAATCTTTACATCGGTTGGATGCGCAACGGAACTATCGCCCGCATTCCTCACCCAGCAACATTTGACCCGGCAAACCCGAGTGAATGCGCGCTGATTGATGTACCGATCTTCGCCTCCGATGCAAGACTTGGCGCTGGAGCCGCTGCCGGTCACACTTTTGGACTGGCCTGGATTGGACATACGCTCTTTGGGGCGGACAACATTAGTCCGTGGATCAAAGAAAATGCTGACCAGTGTTTGACTCCGGCCAACGGCAACGTCCGCTGCGGTCCTGTTCAAGGTGCAGGTACAGAAATCCTGGGCGCGTTTGTCCCCGGCCCTCAGGCTGGCATTATCAGCGACTTCACCTGCAACCTGGCCAGCCTGCCTGGAGGCCAGACTCTGATTGTGACCGTGAACTTTGTGCCGCTGCAAGCGGGACCGATACAAATATTTCCAACAACTCATTCACAGTAACGATCAGACCCAGATAAAAACTACCAGGGCTGCCAATGCGCTTTTCATTGGCAGCCTTGTTAATACAGTCTTCATTCATGCACCGCCGAATGCCGATCTGCTCAGTCCTTGAAATTGAACATTGAAGATGGGGTTCAACGGCAACTTTAAACGCACCTTAACAAGTTAGGTTTCCTGCAAAGTCATAGCACTCTTCCTGCACGACGGACAGGGCTCTGAAAGAGTGCTTTGAATTCATTGCAGGAACTGGAGGTTGGGTAATCCCCCGCAACGATTACCCAACTTCATTCTTGAACGCCTGCTCAGGGACCATTTGACAAGCTACAACGATGGCCGCGCGCTGTAGGCGAACTGGCCGGAGACGCCACACTGGGTCCCGGCCAGTTCTTTTTTTGTGCCAGAAACACTCGGCTTCCCTGCGAACAAACGCCTTTGGAAATCGAGTTCCACTCAAACTCTGGAAGCCTGTTTCCATTCACAGCTAATCGCCCATACCAGCTGATATCTCACATATCCGCCACATGCTTGCAAGCCAAAGAAAACAAGCGGGATGTCTAGCGTCTGGCGGGACCAACTAGAAGAGCACCGTGCCCGTTAGACGTGGACGAAGGAATGCATTAACCCTGGGCAGTTCATTGCTCATGGCTGCGCGATGAATCTGAGCTGGCCGGAAAGCGATTAGCAGGTTTCCTGGCCGGCCTTTTTGAAAAATCAGGAGGAATTAAATATGAGGATGAGCAATAAGTTAACCGGTCTGGTGCTGACGTTTCTATGCTGCGCCATGGCCTTCTCCAGTGGCAAGGGTCCGGGCTCAGGCAGTGGAGGCAGTGGCAAAGGCGGCGGGACTAATAGTGGCGGCGGGAACGGAAGCGCTGTCAGCAATCCGGCAAGCACATCATCCACGGGCGCCAACACCAGTAACGGCAAGCAGGGCGCTGGCCAGCGCGGAAATCAAGTCGGCAATCCGATCGTAAGCCCGAGTGGAAATAATCGAAAGCTGGGATCGCTCAAGACGGTAGCCGTGCCGGGCCCGACCACCAGCGAATTAAATGATCTGGTGCGCGACAAAGCGGCTGCAATCGCGCTGGGCAAAGCATTTTTCTGGGAAATGCAATTTGGCAGTGACGGCTTTACCGCATGTGCTACCTGTCACTTTAACGCCGGTGCAGGCATAACTCCGGTTTGCCCGTCATCCGGGACGAACTGGTAGCACTGAATCGAAGATCACTTCCGCTATGCCGACTTCTGGCCCGCGCAGCTCTCGGCTGTTCAACCTCAAGATGGCCCGACCGAGGAATAACGAAAACTCGCCCAGCACGCAGACGGCACTCGAGTTCTCACGCGATCAAGAACGCGATTGGCGCGCTTTCGCTTGGGTCGGGGAAATCGGCATGTTCTGCGCGCAGGTTCTCGGGCGAACCGGCTTCGTGAAAATCTGAGAATGATCCCTCAGTTGTAGAAAGTTCCGCGTGATCGCCCGCGAAGTCACCTGTTACGAGAGGCGTCCTCAGGAGCCTCCAAGCAGACGAAGCAAGGTGGCGGACATACTGAGCCCGGAGTCACGAGAATATTGGGCGCGCCATTGCGCGGCGTCAGGGTACGTCTCGATCATCCAGCCGAATTGTGCCTCGACGTGTTCAGTTAGGATCGGGGGATCACGTGGCAGATCCCAACTGCTGAGTTCTTGATTGGCTAGTTGAAGGAACCAGATGGGCACGGGCGTACCCCGAAGAGCGGCCAGCCCTCGGTGGAGGCTCCATCTCGGATCCTCAATCCACTGGTCCTTACTAACCCCTTGCAGATTGAGAACCAAGAATCTCCCACGCCCCTCGTCCACCATGACTGGCCATGTCGTACGTAGGAATTCCAAGGCTACCAAAACGTCCTCGAGGTGCGGCGCTCCGGAGGATAGATCAGGAATGAGTTCGGCGAGAGCGCGATCGCGCGCGACGTCATCTTGGGCGTAATTGTCCGGTAGCCTCAACGGAACTGTATCGGAAGGCAAAGATTCAGCAAGGGTGGCGACACTCCGGAATAACGCAGCATATGGACGCCAGCCGCCGGGTTGGTTTGTAGGTGCGGGGAGCCCTGGAACGTCGAGGTCTCCCTGCGTGCAGAGCACGGTCGCGATCCGGTTCACGAGTCTAGCGTCACCTAGATAAGCGCTCATAGCGCGGAGCGCGCCGGCAGCTCGCAGCACCGTCAGTTCCCACTCGGCCGGAGGGCGGGGACTCCAGACTTCAAGGCCGAACGGCGGGAACTCTGGCTCAGTCTCGTTAAGCCCATCAGCAGAACTCCCGCGCATGATTGGGCGCCACTTGTCGAGCGCGCTGAGTTCATCCCGTTCGATATCCACCGCGACCCGATTCGAAAAATAGTCGGCTCGATCGATAAGGTGTTGGATCATTTCCGCTTCGCGGCGGCACCAGATCGATGTCTCGTATCCGGGGGTTCGTACGCGGACGATAGCAGGCGAGGCGGCGAACAGGCTCCAGATCATGCCAGTGTTGGTCTCCCACGCTGGGATGTAGGTAGCGTCAATGGCATAGCGGCAGGACTTCCATACATCCATGCGCCGGAGCCGCGGTTTCACCTCTGCTGATCGATGACTGATCGCGATAAGACGACGCGGCCACTCAGGCTTCGTTGCGCTGAACGCAAAGCACACTATGTCGGCGGGGCGCACCACATCCCAGGGAACATTGAG
>DATCAX010000149.1:0-7956 GCA_036512375.1 Candidatus Angelobacter sp.
CGAGTGCTGTCAGCCAGATATTTGTTTACGCTTTTCACGCTGGCTTCCCACATCTTCTTGCAGTCCTTGTCTTCAAACAGCAGCCATGACTTCAGCAGGTACTCGTAATAGGAATCAATTCCCCCGCTGATGTGGCTGGAGGTGTCAATCCACTTGCCGGTTTCAACGTTGATGCTGGAACCAACCAGTCCAATGGCGGATCGCCGGCTGTACAGCTCAACCACCGCGCGCTTGGCTTTGTCGTAATAGATCGGCTTGCCGGTAAGTTTGGCGAGTGTTCCGAACTCCAGCAGCAGCGTGCCGATCTCCGCCGGGTTGCTCTCCACGCCGCGGGTTTTACCGGTCTTAAGATTCACAAACACATAAGGCATTCCCGTGGGCGAGTTGAAGACGGGCAGAAGGCGGTTGCCCAGATTGTCGGCGAGGTCTAGCAGGCGCTTATCGCCAGTCAACTGGTAGCTGCTCAGCAACCCGCCCAGAAGCCGGATGGTAATTTCAAAATTCTTGACTTCGATGTCCTGATCGAAGGAGAGATTCGTCGCGATGTATTCCCGCGTCTTGTCGGCTTCATCGTTCAGTCCCATGATGATCATGGTGTCGAGGGCATCTACCGGCGTCATGAGCAGCGATTTGCTATACCAGTCATGATGCCCCTTGCTTAGCGGCCTAAGTTCATCATGTCCCCAGGCATATTGCTTGTAAGCGTTCCAGGCGTAGAGAAACTCAGACCGGACCTGGAGAGCCATAGGGCCAGGCGCAGCGACGTGTGGTGTTTGTGCAAAAGCGGGTACCGACATGGCCGAAACCATGCAGATGAAAGCAATGGTGCAAAACCATCTGCGCATGACGCGAAAGTCTCCCCGTGAGATTCAGGCGGAATCGCCTCCATGATAGCGCAGAGAGCTGGCCGGCTACCGTGCAGAATCGGTTTGATCGCAATAAGCAGCAAAGTCCCCGGCTAAAACCGGGGACTTTGGTTAGAGTTTATCTTGCTCAAGGCTTATTTATTGATGTCCTGCTTCGCTTCCAGGCGCTTCAGGAAGCCTTCGACGGTCGGCTTGGCCGGGTCAGGGGCGGCAGCCAGCGCAAGCTTCATTTCTTTCGTTGCGCCGTCATAATCTCCCTTGGCCACCGCCAACCGGGCAGCTTCAGTGCGGACCAGCCAGTGGTTGGGATCTTTCTTGATATTGCTGCGAAAGACTGCAAACGCTTCATCCTGCTTGCCCGCCAACTGGAGCTGGCGACCGTAACCGTGAAGCTGAGTAATGCTGGCCATCCCGAGGGCTTTATTGCGGGCGACTGTGGCGTCGTCTTTCCGGTTCATCGCATCGAGAATGCGCGATTTGTTCATCAGGTTGTCGTAGCGTTCTTCCACTCCAATCGAACGGTCTTCATAGTTCAATGCTTCTTCCAGGTTGTATTTATTGGTCAGAAAATAGGTGGCGGCATCATCCCAGCCGTCCCAGGTGTACTGGGAGAGGCCACGAAGCTGTGCATGCAGGTTTTGCACGACAATTTCATTCGTGTTGACTTCCACCTTGAACGGGACCGCAAGTTTTTCCCAGCGCAACGCGACGATGGCCGACGTTGGCGTGACATCATCCACTTCATAGGCAAGAGCTTCCTCGGAATCGGCGGCATGGGGCTTCACCGTGACACGCAACGCGTCTTCAGACTCTTTGTAGGTAAAGCTGCCCCAGGCAGTGGCGGTCCTGGAGAAAATGATTGTCCAGTCATTTTCCGTGGGGAGCATGTGCAATCCGTAAATGCCCCTGGCGAGCGTCTTTCCCTCCACAGTCACCGGATCGCTGAATTCGATCGTGGTGTTTTCATTTGCGCCGGCGCGCCACACCTGGCCGTAAGGCACCAGACCGCCCCAGACTTTTCTGCCCTTCACCAGCGGGCGATGGTAATTGATGGTGATATCTGTAATGCCGACGCGCTGGATGATCTTGGCATGCTGGCTGTCACGCGGCAGGTCCAGCACGGCGGACTGCGCGTTGCCGCGGGTGGCGGCAAAAACAATTGCGATGAGCACGGCTGTGAGCGCGAAATTCCTGCGCATAATAGTGCCTCCAGGAGATGGTTTTTACAGACGAAGAGCCAGAGTTTAGACGCGAAGCCTGCGGGGTTGTTAGCGCAGGCTCCGTCTTGAAGGGGCAACTAGTTTTCCAGTTGCGCGTCCATGGTGATTTTTGCATTGAGCAACTTGGAGATGGGGCAGCCTTCCTTGGCATTTTTGGCTGCTTCCTCAAATTTGGCTTTATCGGCGCCGGGGATTTTGACCTTCACCTGCAGATGGGACGAAGTGACCGCGAAGCCGGAGTCCAGCTTCTCAAGCGTAACCGTCGCCGTGGTGTCAATGGACTCGGCCGTCATTCCGGCATTGCCGAGCTGGCCCGAAAGGGCCATGCTGAAGCATCCGGCATGGGCCGCAGCGATCAGCTCTTCCGGGTTGGTGCCGGGCTGCGATTCAAAACGCGTGGCAAAAGAATACGGCGTGCTTTTCAGGACTCCACTGGGAGAAGTGAGCGTGCCTTTGCCGTCTTTTAATCCGCCACTCCAATGTGCGCTTGCATTCCGTTGCATGAGTTGTTTTGCTCCTCAAATGAGATAAAGGAATTGTATACGGGCAACGCTGAAGGCGCTGCGAGAGCAGAGCCTCAGCTCGTTACAATCGGAACGGAATCGACCTCAAGGATGATCGTGTCTTCGCGCACATTTACTTTCGCATCCGCGAGAGTACGAATAATTACATTGGCGGCCTGGAGTTGATGAGCCGAATAAGTGGTTTGCAGCGCAATTGCCTGCATCCCCGCGGCCAGTGCTGAGGAAATGCCTGCCGGAGTATCTTCAACCACGAGACAGTCCGTCGGTGAGAAACCCAATAACGCCGCGCCTTTCAGAAACGGTTCGGGAGAAGGCTTGCCGTGGATGACGTCATCGGCGGTGATCATGTGCCGGGGAACGGGAATGCCGGCATAACCAAGACGCGCAGTCGCCAGCGGCCGCGTTGCCGAGGTGACGATAGCAAAACGGTCAAGAGGCAGGTGGCGAAGCAGTTCCGCCGCGCCGGGCAGGGCCGTTACGCCTTCTTTGTCGTCGATTTCCATCTGTTCCACCAGGACATTTTCTATTGCGGCATCCAGCTCTGGAGCGACAGATCGGATCGTCTCAATACTGCGCCGGCCATGTGCCTGCCCCGCGACGCTATCAGGATCAAATCCGTGGGAAGTGGCCCAGGCACGCCACACACGCTCGACAGAGGGAGTTGAGTCCATCAGCACGCCGTCCATGTCAAAGAGAATTGCTTTGGTCGAGAAGATCATTTTCCAGAATAACAGTAAGCGGCAGTCATGGCCGCGGGGACGGCCCATAAAAGGGAAACGCCGCAGCCAAAAAGACTCCCAGCAGCCATGAAACCAGCTTGATACCATCGGATTCTGGACATAGTTTGCGGCTGGTAGGATAATCGCCCATAGTTGCTTTATAGATCGAGGGTGGATTGATTCGATTTATCTCATCCAACCTTCAAGTATTGGAGAGTGACTTGAAAACACTATCGTTCCTGGTGATGACATTCGCACTGATCTTTCTGCTGGGAAGGCCTGCGCAAGCACAGCAATTTGACCTTTCGGCCGGCCTTTCCGGCTTAACCGGTCCGTCCAGCAATGCCCAATTCCAAACCATCGGCGGCGGCGCATATCCGACGTTTGGCCTGGATTTTCTTTTCTTTCACAACCTCGGAGTCGGCTTTAACGCCGCCTTTCGTGCTAAACAAAACCTTTACCAGGGGCAGTTGCCATTCCGGCCCTTTTTCTATGACGTGGATGCTGTATACGCGCCGCCTCTTGGAAAGCGCGCCCAAGCGGAACTGTCAGCAGGCCTCGGTATTGAGAGCGTCCGCTTTTACACGCCTACTTTTCAATGCTCTTTCACCGGGTGTACGAATTTCGTAAGCAGCAACCATTTTCTCGGTCAATTCGGCGCCGCTATCAGGTTTTATGTAACTCCAAGAATTTTTATCCGGCCTGAGGCGCATTTGTATGAAGTGCACAATAACGTTGAATTCAGTGGATCGCGCGCTACCCGCTTTGGTGTATCGATCGGCTATTCCTTCAGAAACCAGGAATAAGCAAGTTGCAAATTGTTGCATTAAAAAGATGAAAAAAAGGCCCATCTGTTCCGGATGGGCCTTTCGTACAATGCAAAATCTACCAATCGGACATCTGCCGCCGGTGACTATCCCTTTTAGTCTTTTCCAACTCATCCCTCTTATCTTTTCCATCAGTCCAACCGGCTGGCGTTCAAAAAACATCAAAGTTGCTGGAGTAAAAAATGGCGACGCGGATTTTATTCGTCGACGACGAGGCGGGGATACGCAATACACTGAAACCAATCCTGGAACAACATGGGTTTGAAGTGACTGCCGCGGCGACCGTTCCAGAAGCTTTGGAACACATGAACCATGCCCCCTTCGATGTGTTGCTGTCCGATTTAAACATCGGCCAGCCCGGCGACGGCTTTACGGTGGTGAGCGCCATGCGGCGCGTTCAGCCAGAGGCAGCAACCTTTATTCTTACCGGCTATCCAGATTTTGACACCGCTCTGCAAGCCATTCGCAGCCAGGTGGATGATTACCTTCTCAAGCCCACCGACGTTCCAACCCTGATACATGCCATCCAAAGCCGGCTGGAGCACCGCCGCCAGGTTCCGCCAGAGCAGCCGCTGAAGCGGGTTTCAGATCTCATGCAGGAGAGCCTTGGCGAAATTCGCAAAGAGTGGCTCAAACTGGTGAAAGCGCATAACGAACTTGCAGCGATCCGGCTCAGTGACAAGGACCGCATCGACCATTTGCCGATCCTGATTGAGGAAATGGCCAAGCGAGTGGACATTGGTTCCGACATCACCACCGATAAAGCAAAGTCCGCCGCGGTGATGCATGGGAAACAGCGGGCCCTTCAGGGATACAACATCCCGCTGGTTGTAATTGAAATGCGGTTGCTGCAGCACGTTCTTTCTGCTGTGCTACAACACAACCTGATTCGCATGGACCTGAGTACGGTTATTGGCGACATGATGCAGGTGGGAGAAAGCCTGCAGGAACAACTGGAGTTTTCCATCCGCGGTTTCCAGCAGGGCGCACGCGAAGCAGCATGACCCCAGACTATTTTTTCGCGACAGCTATCGTCGGTTGCGGAATTGCCGGCACGTATCCGCGTTTATAGATCATCATGGTGCGCGAAAATTCGATTACCACGCTGCCGTCCTGCTTGTAGCCGATTGTTCTAACTTTCACAATCCCAACGTTGGGCCGGGACTTTGATTCCCGTTTTTCCAGAACTTCACTGCGCGAATACACAGTGTCGCCTTCGAAAAGGGGATTGGGTAGGCGCACTTCGTCCCATCCCAGATTTGCCATGGCGTTTTGTGAAACGTCCGAGACAGACTGTCCGGTGACCAGCGCCAGCGTGAAAGTGGAATCAACCAGCGGCTTGCCGTACTCAGTTTGCGCACTGTAAGCGGCGTCAAAGTGAATCGGGTTCGTATTCTGCGTAAGCAGTGTGAACCAGATGTTGTCCGCGGCAATCACGGTGCGGCCCAGCGCATGTTGGTAAACGTCACCCACTTCGAAATCTTCATAAACGCGTCCTGTCCAGCCTTGTTTTACTGTCATGTTGCTCTCCAGGGTCAGTACGAACGCGGCAGTCCCAGCACGTGTTCGGCAATATAAGAAAGGATAAGGTTGGTGGAGATGGGCGCCACCTGGTAGAGGCGCGTCTCACGGAACTTGCGCTCGACGTCATATTCTTCGGCAAAGCCGAAGCCGCCATACGTCTGCACGGTAGCATTGGCCGATTCCCAGGATGCATCGGCCGCCAGCAACTTGGCCATATTGGCTTGCGGTCCGCAGGGCTGGTGCGCATCGAACAGCGCCGCCGCTTTTTCCACCATAAGCGACGCTGCTTCAACATTGGTATAAGCGCGGGCAAGCGGGAACTGAATGCCTTGATTCTGTCCAATGGGGCGCCCAAAAACGACGCGTTCTTTGGCATAGCGGCAGGCACGCTCCAGAAACCATCGTCCATCACCAATGCATTCCGCGGCAATCAGGATACGCTCAGCGTTCAGGCCGTCCAGAAGATAGCGGAAGCCATGGCCTTCTTCGCCGATAAGATTCTCAGCAGGAACTTCGACGTCATCAAAAAAGATTTCGGTGGTGGCGTGGTTCATCATGGTGCGGATGGGCCGGATGGTTAGTCCGTGATTCCTGGCGTGGCGCAGATCCACCAGCAGCGCGGAAAGTCCTTCGCTGCGCTTCTTTACCTGTTCGATTGGTGTGGTCCGAGCTACCAGCAGCATCAGGTCAGAATGCTCAGCGCGAGAGATCCAGATCTTCTGACCCTTCACCACATACTTGTCACCCTCACGGCGGGCGAATGTTTTCATCTGAGTGGTATCGGAGCCGGTAGTAGGTTCGCTCACGCCAAAGGCCTGAAGACGAAGCTCACCCCGGGCCAGTGCCGGAAGATATTTCTTCTTCTGCGTTTCCGAGCCATGCCGCAGCAGCGTCCCCATCACGTACATTTGGGCGTGGCAGGCTGCAGCGTTGCCGCCCGAGCGATGGATTTCTTCCAGAATGGTTGCGGCCTCTGCAACCCCCAGCCCGGCACCACCGTATTCTTCTGGAATAAGCGTGGCCATGTAACCGGCTTTGGTCAGCGCCTGGACAAATGCCTCTGGGTAAGCGCGCTGGCTATCGAGATCACGCCAGTAAGTATCAGGGAAGTTGCGGCACAACTCGCTCACGGCACTCTTGAGTTCCTGATGCAGACCGGCATTGGAGACGGGAGACATGAGCGAAAGCGCAAGCATTCTTACGGAACGGCGTATTCTAATTCCCCGGCTGAAGCATCGCAATACAGCGTTACGCTTTTAAAGCAAAGGGCCGGATTGGCGAGCCAGTGCCGCCGCGAATCTTCAAGGGCGCGGCGATAAATATAAATTCATAGACATGCTGTGCAGCCATTTGTTCCAGGTTGAGACACTCGATAATGTGAATGCCGCTTTCAACTAGCAGGTGGATATGGACCGGCATGGTGCGCGAGGGAACCAGTTCAAAATTGATGGTGTCCGATCCGGCGGCGAAAACAGCCTTGCTGCTGAGCCAATGCGCTCCTTTTTCACAAGGACCGGGGCCACGCATCTGGGATTCAAAACGCGGCACGTCAGAAAAGAACGCTCCCCATCCGGTACGCAATAAGACGACGTCGCCGGGCTTGATTTCAATTCCCTGCGCGCTGGCGGCGGTTTCCATGTGGTCGGGTGTGATCTCAAAATCGGCAGGCAGGCTTGAGACATGCTGTTGTCCCGCGATATCCAGGAGAACGCCGCGGCGAGCGATGGGGGCAAGCGTGTCGATAGAAAGTTCCTTCATTCCTCCGCTGTAGGATTGCGCCGATGCAACGTCATGTCCGCCGTGAAGCTTGCCGCCGCAGGAAAAATGGCATAGGGCGTCAATATGCGTGCCCAGGTGTCCGCCAAACGCCAACGCCTCAGACGTGGAACTGCCGCCGTTCGGCATCACGTAGTCGCCGTGCATCTTGGTGAGGCTGAACAGAAACGGCGGATGCACCGGATGATGCGGCATGCCGACAAAATACGGTTGCGCCAGGTCATAGAGCTTCGAATGGTTTATCAGGTCCAACAGGGATTGAGTTTTAGTTTCCATAGCGTCTGGTTTTCTTTATAGCAGCCCAGTCTTTCTGGCGATCGCCAGCTTCTTGCGTTCGGCAGGCAAACTGGCGGCGTCCACCATCTCGTCTTTGTAAACCATTGCACCCACGCCGGAATCGACGTCAGATCTTTCATAGAGATCGATTATCTCCTGGGCGCGCGTGATCTCTTCCCGCGAAGGAGTGAAGACCCGGTTGATCACGGACACTTGATCGGGAT
>DATCAX010000150.1:0-4404 GCA_036512375.1 Candidatus Angelobacter sp.
ACGGCACTCCCAGGTCGCGCATTGCTGTCTCCACAACCTTGGCGGCATTCCCCAGTGGGACACCGGGAGCCAGGTTGAAGGATAGCGTTACTGCCGGGTAAAAGCCCTGGTGGTTCACCTGCAACGCGGTGCTGGAGGGCGTGTACTTGGTAAACGACGAAAGCGGGACCTCAACTCCGGTGGATGACTTCACGTAGGTATTTCTGAGCGCATCCGTGCCTGGCAGGAGATTGGGATCAACCTCCATCACCACGTGATACTGGTTCAACGGCTTATACATGGTGGAAACCTGCGCCTGCCCGAATGAGGCATAGAGAGCCGCGTCCACCTGAGCGGGAGTAATTCCCAGGCGAGATGCCGTATCGCGATCAACAGTGACTTCAGCCGCCAGCCCCTTGTCCTGCTGGTCAGAGTTCACGTCGCGCAGTTCCGGCAGGCTGCGCAGCTTGGCCTGGATTCTGGGCGCCCAGTAATTAAGCTCCTGTAAGTCTTCAGACTGTATTGTGTATTGGAATTGCGCGTTGCTCTGTCGTCCGCCGATTTGCAGGTCCTGAGTCGCGGTTAGAAATAGCGTTGCGCCGGGAACCACGGCAAGCTTGGGGCGTAGACGGTTGATGATCTGGTCGGCCGTGGCCTTGCGTACATTCGGCGGCTTCAGCACAACAAACATGCGTCCGGTATTGGAACTGCCCTGGCCTCCGGCGAAGCCCGCAACATTGTTCACTCCAGGATCTTTCAGCACGATCTTTACATATTGCTGCATCTTGTCACGCAGCGCAGGGAAAGAAATGTCCTGCGAAGCCTGGATCGCGCCGTTCAGCCGGCCTGTGTCCTGCTGGGGAAAGAATCCCTTGGGCGCGATGATGTAAAGGTAGATACTCAGGATAGCAGTGCCAACGGTCACAGCCAGCGTGAGTCCCTGATGGCGCAGCACCACGCCCAGGCTGTTGCGATAGATCTTCAGCATCCCATCAAAAGCCCGTTCACTGAAGCGATAGACTCGGCCATGCTTGGTCTCGCTCTCAGGCCGCAGGAATTTGGCGCACAACATCGGCGTTACGGTCAGCGAAATTACCAATGACATGGCGATGGCCGTGCTAAGTACCACGGCAAACTCGCGGAACAGCCGCCCCACAATTCCCTGCATCAGCAGGATTGGGATAAAGACGGCGATCAGCGACGTGCTCATGGAAAGCACGGTGAATCCGATTTCGCGCGCGCCACGGAAGGCCGCCTGCACCGGCCCCATTCCCTGTTCCATATAACGCGTGATATCTTCCAGCACCACAATCGCATCGTCCACCACAAAGCCTGTTGAGATGGCCAGCGCCATCAGCGAGAGATTATCCACGCTGTAATCCAGCAGGTACATCACGCCGAAGGTGCCAATCAGTGACAGCGGCACGGCCACGCTGGGAATAAATGTTGCGCGCAGGTTGCGTAAGAAAACAAAAACTACCAGCACCACCAGCACGATCGAAATGATCAGCGTGATTTGAATGTCGGCCACCGAGGCGCGGATCGTCGTGGTGCGGTCCAGCGCCACTTCCAGCTTTATGCCAGCGGGGATTGAGGCTTGCAACTCCGGCAGCAGCGCCTTCACTCGGTCCACGGCTTCAATAATGTTGGCTCCAGGCTGGCGGAAAACAATCATCAGCACGGCCGGCTTGCCGTTGGCCACGCCGGTATTTCGGATATCCTCAACGGAATCCTGTACTGTGGCTACGTCCTGCAACCGCACTACGCCGCCGGTGGCATTCTTGGCGACGATAATATTTTTATAGTCGTTAGCGTTAAAGAGCTGATCGTTGTCAGTGATCTGCCAGGCGTTCACCGCGCCGGCAAACTCGCCCTTGGGCTTATTGGCATTTGCCGCGCCCAACGCCGCGCGCACCTGCTCCACGCCCACGCCCAGTTTATTGAGCAGCGTGGGATTCACCTCTGCACGCACTGCGGGTTTGGCTCCGCCCCCCACAAATACCTGCCCGATTCCCGGCACCTGTGAGAGCTTTTGCGCCAGCACCGAATCAGCCACGTCATACATCCGCGGCTTGGTGATGCTCTCTGAGGTCAGGGACATAATCATGATCGGCGCGTCGGCGGGGTTGACCTTGCGCCAGTTAGGACGCGTGGGCAGATTCGCCGGCAACTGTCCCAGCGCTGCATTGATGGCAGCCTGCACGTCGCGCGCCGCCGCGTCAATGTTGCGTGAGAGATCAAACTGCATGGTGATGCTGGTCGAGCCAAGCTGGCTCGTCGAAGTCATCTGGTTCACGCCGGCAATGCGTCCAAACTGGCGCTCCAGCGGGGTCGCCACAGAAGAAGCCATTGTCTCCGGACTTGCGCCAGGCAGGCCGGCGTTCACGCTGATGACGGGATATTCAACCTGCGGGATCGGAGCTACCGGCAGTCGGAAATACGCCAGGATGCCAGCCATCAGCAGGCCCAGCGCCAGCAGTGACGTGGCTACCGGCCGTCGAATAAATGGAGCAGAGATGTTCATGCGTCAGCTTTTTTTCTAAAATCCCGACCCTGAGCTTGTCGAAGGGGAGGGAACCCTATGTAGACGAAGTAACAACGTTGAAATCTTCTCGCCGTCAATTTCGTCTGTATGGTCATACGTCAAAAGTCGTCGCTAAAGCGGTCTCTCCGCCTTGCGGCGATCGGGACTGCGGAAAACATTAGTCCGCGCCGGTCGGTTCCTCCTGTGGCGTGATTTCATTGCCTAACTTGAAGCGCGAGAACCGGCTAGCCAGCTTGTCAAACCATATATAGATCACCGGCGTGGTGTAGAGCGTGAATGCCTGGCTGAGCAGTAGTCCGCCGATGATGGTAATGCCCAGCGGATGCCGCAGTTCTGATCCTGTGCCGCGTCCAAAAGCCAGCGGCACAGCGCCTAAAAGCGCGGCCATGGTAGTCATCATGATCGGGCGGAAGCGCAGTAAGCTGGCCTGATAGATGGCTTCTTCCGGCGGCTTGCCATGATTGCGCTCCGCGTCCAGCGCAAAATCGATCATCATAATGGCATTCTTTTTTACAATACCTATCAACAGAATAATTCCTATCAGCGCCACCACAGTCAGGTCATTGCGCGTCAGGATCATGGCCAGAATCGCGCCCACGCCGGCTGAAGGCAGTGTGGAAAGAATAGTCACCGGGTGGATATAACTTTCGTACAGCACGCCCAGCACAATGTAGACGGTGATCAGCGCGGCCAGAATCAGCCACGGTTCAGAAGCCAGCGAATTCTGGAATGCCGCCGCCGTTCCCTGGAAGCTGGGATGAATACTGACCGGCATTCCCATATCCTGCTCCGCCTGCGCGATCACCTTGGTGGCTTTGCCCAGCGATTCTCCCGGCGCAAGGTTGAATGAGACGGTCACCACCGGAAACTGTCCCTGATGGTTGATGGCGAGCGGCGCCGACGAAGTAACAAAGTGGCTGAAGGTTGAGAGCGGCACCTGCTGCCCAGTCGAGGACCTGACGTAGATGCTGCTCAGGTCACTGGGATCGTCCTGAAATTGCTGTCCGACTTCGAGCACCACGTGATACTGGTTCAACTGCGTGAAAATGGTGGAGACCTGGCGCTGTCCGAACGCGTCATACAGCGTGTCATCAATGTTCTGGGGCAGGATTCCGAAGCGCGCAGCGGTGTCGCGGTCAATCACCAGGTCAGCTTTCAGGCCGCCATTCTGCTGGTCGCTGGCCACGTCGCGCAGCTCCGGCAGCGTCCGCAGCTTGGCCAGGATGCGTGATGACCAGTCATTTAACTCGGTGGCGTCGGCATCTTCCAGCGAGTACTGATACTGAGTGCGACTCACGCGATCTTCCACCGTGAGGTCCTGTACCGGCTGCATATATAAGGTGATGCCTTCCACCTTGGCCAGTTCCGGCTGAAGGCGCTGGATAATATCTGAAGCGGTGTCGCTGCGATCTTCATGCGGCTTCAGGTTAATCTGAATGCGTCCGCTGTTTTGCGTGGTGTTGGTGCCATCAATGCCGATAAACGATGACAGGCTGGCCACGTCGGCATCTTTCAGGATCACCTGGGCCAGCTTCTGTTGCCGCTCCGCCATTGAAGTGAACGATACGTTTTCCGGGCCTTCTGAGATGCCCAGAATCACGCCGGTATCCTGCACCGGGAAAAATCCCTTGGGCACGATCACGTACAGGTAAACCGTTAGCGCCAGCGCGGCTACCGTGGCCAGCAGGGTGATGGTCTGATGCTTCAGCACCCAGCGCAAAGTTGTTCCGTACCACTCAATCACTCGTTCGTAAGCGCGTTCAGTGGACTGGTAAACGCGACCGTGCGTTACCTTTTTGGGATCTTTGAGCAGTCGCGCCGCCATCATCGGCGTGAGCGTGAGTGAAACCAGCGCGGAAATCACGATGGTCACGGCCAGA
>DATCAX010000151.1:0-2669 GCA_036512375.1 Candidatus Angelobacter sp.
GGAGCGCATCATCGTGCGCGTCGAGGGCGAACATCATCCTGGACAGCTTTCCCGCGAGGTGGGCAGCGATATTTATCAGCTCACCAAGTTCAAACGCTCCAACCAGAACACCTGCATCAACCAGAAGCCGGTGGTCAAGAAGGGCGATCGTGTTTTGAAAGGCCAGGTCATCGCTGACGGGCCTTGCACGGACAAGGGCGAACTGGCACTTGGGCGCAACGTGCTGGTGGCCTTCATGCCATGGCGCGGTTACAACTTTGAGGACGCAATCCTGGTTTCGGAAAAGATGGTGAAGGAGGATTACTACACCTCCGTCCACATCGAAGAGTTTGAAATTGAAGCTCGCGACACCAAGCTGGGCCCCGAAGAAATTACCCGCGACATCCCGAACGTAAGCGAATCCGCGTTGCGCGATCTGGATGAGAGCGGCGTGATCCGCATTGGCGCCACGATCAAGCAGGGCGACATCATTGTGGGCAAGGTAACGCCCAAGGGCGAAACCCAGCTCACTCCGGAAGAGAAGCTGCTGCGAGCGATCTTCGGTGAAAAAGCCGGCGACGTGCGCGACGCTTCACTGAACTGCCCTCCTGGAATCGAAGGCACCATTGTTGACGTGAAAATTTTCTCCCGCAAAGGCCAGGAGAAAGATGAACGCGCCAAAGCAATCGAAGCTACCCAGATCGAGCGGCTGGAAAAGAACCTGGCTGATGAAATCCGAATCCTGACGGACGAGCGTTTGAAGCGTCTTGAAGCTATCCTCGGAAATAAAGAAGTCCAGGCTGACCTGCATGACGAGCGCACCAACAAGCGCCTTCTGACTAAGGGGGTCATGCTCGATCGCGAAACGATTGAGCGGATTTCCACACGCAACCTGAAACGCATCAAGTACGCCGACAAGGACCCGCGCGTTAACGAGCAGATTGACGAGATCGAAGAAATGACCTCTCGCCAGATTGACGTTTTGCGCAAGATCACGAACGAAAAGATCAGCAAGCTGCAAAAGGGCGACGAACTTCCTCCCGGCGTGATCAAGCTGGTGAAGTGCTACGTGGCCATGAAGCGCAAGCTTAGCGTGGGCGACAAGATGGCAGGCCGTCACGGAAATAAAGGCGTGATTGCCCGCATTTTGCCGGAAGAAGACATGCCGTATCTCGCAGACGGCACTCCGGTGGAAATCGTGCTCAACCCGCTCGGCGTACCCAGCCGTATGAACGTGGGCCAGATACTGGAGACCCACCTGGGCTGGGCCGGCTATCACCTGGGCGAGCGCATTGCGGAATTCCTGAAAGAGAACTCGCGCGAAGAAGTGATCCGCCGCGAACTCAAGAGCATTTTCAAGGACACTCCGTTCGGCGAAAAAATTGCCGCTCTGGAAGACGACGAACTGATGCACGTAGCCAAGACACTGACCAAAGGCGTGTACTTTGCCTCGCCGGTGTTTGACGGTTCGCGCGAAGTGGAAATCAAATCCATGCTGCGTGAGGCCAACCTGCCTGAATCAGGCAAGACGGACCTCTTTGACGGCATGACCGGAGACAAATTCGAACAGCCAGTGACGGTGGGATACATCTACATGTTGAAGCTCTCTCACCTGGTGGACGACAAGATCCACGCCCGCTCCATCGGACCGTACTCGCTTATCACCCAGCAGCCGCTGGGCGGCAAGGCGCAGTTCGGCGGACAGCGCTTTGGAGAAATGGAAGTCTGGGCGCTTGAGGCATATGGCGCGGCTTACATCCTGCAAGAGCTGCTCACCGCGAAGTCAGACGACGTGTTTGGCCGCACCAAGATTTATGAGGCCATTGTGAAGGGCGAAGCCGCCATTGAACCGGGCGTGCCTGAGTCATTCAACGTGCTGATCCGCGAATTGCAGTCGCTCTGCCTGGATGTGGAGCTGATCAAAACCGAAGGCGGCAAGAAACAGGTTGCCGCGGCGGCTGACTAACCGATCGATGCAGGGCGCAGGCCCTGCAACGCTTCTTTAGTCAAGCCCGTCTCAACTCCGGACCGCTTCCGGCCGGGGTTGAGACCAGAGTAAGAATCAGCAGCAACCGGAAGCCGCAGCGCGGCGCGCGTTAAGCGACGCAGGAGGACACCTTGTACCGTTCAAGTCCATTTGATCTGGGCAACACGATTACTGATTTTGACTCCATCCGAATCAGCCTGGCCTCGCCGGAAAAAATCCGCAGCTGGTCTCACGGCGAAGTGACCAAGCCGGAAACCATCAATTACCGCACGTTCAAGCCGGAGCGCGACGGCCTGTTCTGCGCCCGCATCTTCGGTCCGGTAACGGACTGGGAATGCCTGTGCGGCAAATACAAGCGAATGAAACATCGCGGCGTAATCTGCGACAAGTGCGGCGTTGAAGTTACACTGTCAAAAGTCCGCCGTGAACGGCTGGGCCACATTGAGCTGGCTTCGCCGTGTTCGCACGTCTGGTTCTTCAAGGGCCTGCCTTCACGCATTGGCCACTTGCTCGACATCTCACTGCGCGACCTGGAATCGGTCCTTTACTTTGAGTCGTACGTGGTGGTCGACGCCGGCGAAGCGCCGGTAAAAGAGCGTGAAGTCATCAAGGAAGAAACCCGCTTCCGCGAGCTTGACCAGCAATACCGCGCAACGGGATTCAAGGCCATGATGGGGGCTGAGGCCATCAAGGAAATCCTGAA
>DATCAX010000152.1:0-2854 GCA_036512375.1 Candidatus Angelobacter sp.
TGATCTCACCCGTCGGCTTGCGAATGGCGATTCCCCACGCATGCGGGGAACGCATCATCACGCCTTCCATTACGGCTTGACCGCCGACGAGGGTTTCCTCTCCGCTCTCAAGGGCGGGAAGCAATTGCAAAGCAGCAAGAAAACGCAGGAATGGGCGCCAGTATCTCATTGGTTTATTAGATGATCCGCAGCCAGCCGAAGCTCCAAGGGATTGGCGCCGGGGCTAAAAGTGCTGTCAAAACAGTATTTTACGAGATTATCGAAGAAAAGGACAGAACAAATAACTTGCTATCCTGCTAATGATGCAGGCTTTTGCCCTAACTGCGGACGCCGTTGCAGCCACCACCAAGAAGACGGAAAAGGTGCGTCTGGTGGCGTAATACTTCCGCGCGCATCCTGTGGACGAGGCTGCCCAGGCTGCGGTATTTCTCTCCGGACGGGCTTTTCCCGCCTGGGACGAAAGAACGTTGCAGGTTGGCGGGACGCTGCTGTGGCGAGCTGTGGGTGAGATTTCCGGCAAGGGCGAAGTCGCGCTCACCGCCGCGTATCGCCGGTATGGCGATATGGGAGCAGCGGCGCAGGAAGTTCTGGCGAAGTCTGCGCCACCGAAAGGTTCGTTGTCCGTGGCTGAACTTGCGGAGACCTTCGACGAACTGGCTCGAACGCCGGTGGCCGCGCGTAAGCTTAACCTGCTCCAAGGCTTGCTGCGGCGGGCCACGGCGGTAGAAGCCAAATATGTAATCAAGATCATCAGTGGTGATCTGCGCATCGGACTGCGCGAAAGTCTGGTAGAAGAGGCCATTGCCAAGGCTTTCGATGAAAATGTAAAAGCCGTGCAAAGGGCCAACATGCTTCTGGGAGACATCAGGGATGCTTTGCGGCTGGCTGCCGAACACAAACTCGCGCAAGCTCAAATGCGGCTTTTCCATCCCATTGGCTTCATGCTGGCAAGCCCGGCCCAGGACGCGCAGGAAGCGCTTTCTTATTTCGATCGCGCAGCGGTGGAGGACAAGTATGACGGCATACGCGCCCAGGTTCACGTGGGCGGCAAAGAAGATCCGCGCGTGCGTCTCTTCTCGCGGACGCTGGACGAAATCAGCCGGTCTTTTCCCGAACTGCCGCCGGCACTGCGAGCTTTCCCGAATCCAGTGATTCTGGACGGAGAAATTCTGGCCTGGAGCCTAGACACGGCCCAGGCGCTGCCCTTTTCTGAACTGCAAAAGCGGCTCGGCCGCAAAACGGTTTCTGAAGAAATGCTGCGCAGGGTTCCGGTGGTTTACATGGCCTTTGACGTTTTATATGCCGACGGGGAGTTGCTGATAGAAAAGCCATTGGAGGAGAGAAGAAAAATCCTGAAGCAAAGCTTCGCCTCCGTGCCCGAAAATGGCTTTATCGTCGAGCAAAGCGTGGCGATAGAGGATCCGCAGGCCCGGCTTGTCTTCGATCCGGCAATAGGCACCCGAAGCGGAGCGCCGCGCGTGATCCTGGCGCCCGCCCTGACGGCGGACTCTGCGGAAAAGCTGGAAGAGATATTTTCTGCGGCGCGGGCGCGCGGTAATGAAGGGCTGATGATCAAGGACGTGAGCTCGCCTTACACACCGGGCCGGCGCGGCAAGGCATGGCTCAAGCTCAAGAAAGAGCTGGCCACGCTGGATGTGGTGGTTACGGCGGTGGAGTGGGGCCATGGCAAACGCAACAAGGTGCTGAGTGACTATACATTTGCTGTGCGTGACGGCGACCAGCTGTTAAATGTTGGAAAAGCTTACTCTGGCTTGACCGATGTCGAAATCGCTGAGATGACCGAGTGGTTCAAGGCCCATACCGTCGATGATCAGGGATTCCGCCGCACGGTGGAACCGAAGATTGTTCTAGAGGTGGCGTTCAACAACATGATGCGGTCCAGACGGCACGAAAGCGGCTATGCGCTGCGGTTTCCAAGGATCTTGCGGCTGCGTACGGACAAATCAGCGAATGAGATTGACACCTTGGAGAGGGTGCGAGAAGTCTTTGCGCGGCAGTCGGTCAGCGCCAAGCGGAGTGAAAGCGGCTAACGGCGGACCTTCATCGGCTCAGGCATGGTTCTTGTGCCGATGGGAATCACACAGCCATGGGCAATTTCGCAATCGCCATTTTCAAACTGAATAGTCGTGTGCATGATGTGGTATTCCAGGTTCAAAAGGTCCTTTACCTGGCGCAGGATGATTTCGCTCTCCGACAACGTCATATCATCGATCCGAACATGGCATGAGAGCGCGTGTGTGTCTGAGCCTATGCTCCAGACATGGACGTCGTGTACATCGCGCACGCCGTCAACATCACTAAGGCTGGCGGTAATGCGCTCAGATGAAAGACCCTGCGGCGCCCCTTCCAGAAGGATATTCAAGGTTTCGCGGATGATGCCAGAGGACGACCACAGAATCAGGCAGGCAATTCCAATGGAGAGCGCCGGATCAACCCAGGTGCGTCCGGTCCAAAGGATGATCCAGCCGCCTACGATCACGGCGGCGGTGGAAAGCGTGTCGCCCATTTGGTGAATGAAGGCGCTGCGGATGTTTACGTCGTGCGCGGCCCGGAACAGCACCCAGGAGATGGCGCCATTCATCATCACGCCAATCACGGCCACCCAGATCATGATTCCCGGATGAACTGGAATAGGGTTTCTCATCCTCATGAAAGCTTCATAGAAGATGTAAAAGGCAATTGCCACCAGCGTAAGCGCGTTGACAAAGGCCGCGAGCACCCCGGCGCGATGATAGCCAAATGTCTTGGTGGCGCTGGGTGGGCGTGTTTGAATGAAAACGGCGACCCAGGAGAGCAACAGCGCCAGAAGGTCGGTTACGTTATGGCCAGCTTC
>DATCAX010000153.1:0-3482 GCA_036512375.1 Candidatus Angelobacter sp.
AGATGTGTTAACAGTTCCTGGATCGCTTCGTCCCAGCTCACTTGTGTGAATTCTCCCGAGCCGCGCTGCCCGGCGCGCTTGAGAGGATGCGTGATGCGGTCGGGGTTATATGTGACCTGCAGTCCGCCCTCGCCCCGCGCACACAACTTTCCGAGGCTGATGGGGTGCTCAGGATTACCTGCCAGTTTCTTGGCCAACCCCATTTTGACGATCCCCAACTGGCCGTTCCGGATAACCTCAGCTTCGCCTTCCATTACACGTACTTGGATTCCACAGCCTGCAGAGCACATCGTACAAACGCTTGGCTTCCAGACGGCTACACCGGGTACCAGATCTTCTTCTGGTATGAAGCGAATCAATTGCGTCGCTCGATCGCTGCACCCCTCCAGTACAAAAGCCGCACCGCTCAGAGCTGAGAATGTCAAAAACGTTCGGCGTCTCATTTTCTAAAAGCTCCTCTAACCAGCCCGATGAAGCGTTTTAACCAGCTACCCATTTCGTCCTGCTAGAAATGACACGTAGTGCAATCTGCCGAGGCTCCCTTCGCCCTATGGCAGCTAATACAAAAATTCATGTTCAGTTTTTTTGACTTGACGGCCACCGTTTGCTGAGTCACATCTCCGTGGCACTCCTGGCAATCGACTCCCGCGCGAATATGGGGTCCATGCTGGAATCGAACGTGTTCCGAAGCATAGAACCAGTACACCGGCTTCCAGGGGATGTCCTGTTCTTTGGCCGCATAAGCAGTAACTTTCTTGATCTCTGGATTGTCGGTCGCGACTGCCTGATGACACGCCATGCAGAAGGTGACGCTGGGAATTCCAGCGTCCGGCCCTTCAGTCACGCCCGCGTGGCAACTCGTACACTGCATGTCATTCTGAAGATGAACCCGATGATTAAAGGCGATTGGCTGCACCGGCGTGGATTGCCATTGGAAGTATTCTCTGACGGCATCGATGAAAGGCTCTCGCCCCGGTCTGAATACGGAGGAGAAATCCGCGGGCATGGAAATAACTGGTGTTTCGACAGAGGAAAGCGCAATTGAGCTTGCTTCTGCCCTTCTCTCGTGGATTCCTACCCACAAGAGCGCAAGCGCGCTGACCGTAAATGCTAGGAGCGCCGCCAGGCCTCGGAGGCTGGGCCGCCGAGCTTTGGAACGCTGAGCTTCTCCGTCGCTAGCCGTAGCGCCCGTAGTCTTCAGGTCTCGTGAAGTGTTCATTCGCGGTTTAAGCGCCACGCGTTTTACTGCTACTTCTTCGCTTCCGCCTGCTTCTTGCCAAATTCTCGAACGTACGCGATCACATCATTTATTTGAGTCGTGTCGAGCGTTGCTCCAAACGGGGGCATGTTCTTTTTGCCCTTATCAATCTGGAGGTAGAAATCGGCGTCGGTCTTCTTTTGGACATCGGCGGATCGGAGGTCAGCGGCTCGAAGAGCCTTTCCGAAACTGGTGTTGCCACTGCCATCCTTACCGTGACATCTCTCGCATTTCTCTTGGAAGACTTTTTGACCGTTGGCTGCGATTCCTGTCTGCGCCTTGGCCGGATTGGCGATCGCAAACGGAAATACAAGTAATAAGAACACGCCGACTTTGTGCCATTTCCTCACGTTCGAGATTCCCTTCATTGTTCTCCTTGACGTTTCCGGCTCGGGCAACGGCTACTACTTGCTTGACACTAGTTCTGTTTTGACACACATTGCGGTGACGATAGATACCCTTCCTTGTGTCCGCCGTCACAAAACCATTCTCGGAGAACACGCGAAGCGAGGCGCTAGGCTGATGGAGACAGAAAGGGTCACTGGCCAACGGATTGCCCGTGTACGCAAAGGCCCGCGCACGGGATCCGCCACAAATGTGACTGAATTCACACTCTCCACACTTTCCCCGGAACTGCTCCGGTGAGTGCAGTGCCTGAAAGAGTGGTGCCTGCCGGTACACGTCCACCAACGAACTAGTTCGTACGTTGCCGCAGCGGAGGGGTAGAAAACCCGAAGGATAAATGTCGCCTTGGTTGGAAACGAAGACGATCCCGTGGCCGTCACGAATGTCGAAACCTTTGTAAACCGAACTTCTCCTAATTTCGGCAGATGTCCTGCCGGAAGCATGCATTCGATTCAAGGCGAGGCGCCGGTACGACGGCGCTTCCGTTGTCTTAACCGCGAACGGCGCACCCGGTAGGAGGTCGAGAATCCAGTTCATGATCTCTTCACCCTGCTCGGGCGAGACTTCCTGCAAGGCCCTGCCGCGTCCCACGGAGATCAGAAAGAACAGGCTCCAGCGCATTACAGGGAAAGTCTTCAGGAGTTCGTAAATCGCTGGTAAATCATCGGCAGTTTCCTGTGCCACTAGGGTATTGACTTGAATTGGCAGGCCAAGCCTTCCCGCTTCGCTTGCCACGTCTATCGTCCGGTCGAAGCATCCCGGGATCGCACGTATAGCATCGTGGCGGGCGGCACTGCAGCCGTCGAGGCTCAAGCCAAGGCTTTGGATACCGTGCGCCTTCAGCAGGCCGAGTGCCTCCGCGGTTAAGGCCGGGGTGACACTCGGCGTTATGGAGACCGCCAGACCCAATGCGTGGGCATCATCGATCACTCGGAACAAATCCTTGCGACTGAGCGGATCGCCGCCGGTAAGAATCAGGTGCGGCAAGGGGTCGCCAAATGCAGCTACCTGACACAGCAGGCCCATGCTCTCTATCGGGGTTAGTTCCAGCGGATGTGCCCTCGGCATGGCTTCAGCGCGACAGTGTTTGCATGCCAGCGTGCATGCCTGGGTCATTTCCCAGTACACCAGCATCGGATTCTGGCTAAAGTTACAAGATCGGGGATTTATTGTAGGTGAAGGCGACTGAGTAATGCCCATCTTATTCCTCTGAGTTCACGAGTTTGGGAAGAACCACACGTTAAGTTACTTGGCTGGGCCAGGCCCTCGCGGTGATCCTAATCACACCGATCAGTGATTTTGATCCGTCCACGGAAAAAGTTTTGTCAACGGCGACCACGTCATCTTGTCCTGCGGTTCACGCAGCCTTGACCCACGCTGAGAACAATTGGGAGTTGTTGCAATGCGACGAAGTGTATTCGGGCTGACAGTGGCGGTTGGGCTATGCAGCTCTGAGTGACGAGACTCACACAGCTCAAAAACCGTCGGCCGCCAGTTTTTTCTTCGCATGACGAAAAGTGGAGGAAGTGAGTTCTGTCACGGGGTCTTGTGATCCGAGACACTGAAAAAAGTGCGTGTGGCGAGAATGATAGGGTCGTCCAAATTATGCCCTTCTGAGAGGCGAACCCATGCTTTCCAAATGTGCGAATCCGATGTGCGGCGCGACGTTTCAATATCTTCACGCAGGGAAACTCTTCGCGATTGCGTACTGGGACAGCAGGCGAGAAAAAACGTCAGCTGGGGGTTCCGAGTCGGCAGAAAAACATGATCGTCTGCGGTACTTCTGGCTCTGCTCTATCTGTTGTCGCTCGATGACAAT
>DATCAX010000154.1:0-6599 GCA_036512375.1 Candidatus Angelobacter sp.
GACACAAATATCTGCGGGTAGCCGGCGTGAGCCTGCACATTGGCTCACAGATTAGTGACGTTACGCCGTTTCATCTGGCCATGGAACGCGCGGTGGATCTCGCCCTGGAACTCATCGCCGACGGACATAAAATTCGCTACATTGACGCGGGTGGTGGACTGGGCATCTCATACAACAGCTCTGCTCCAGTCGACTTCACAGAACTTGCCCATCGCTATGAAGAAGCCGTCACAGAGCCGTTGCTCAGAATGAAGAAACCCATTCCCCATCTGCTGCTGGAACCCGGCCGCTCTATCATTGCGCCCGCCGGAGCGCTGGTCACTCGTGTGCTCTATCTCAAGCGTAACGGCAACAAACGCTTTACCATTGTTGATGCAGCCATGAATGATCTGATCCGGCCTTCGCTCTACCAGGCGCGCCATGAGATCACGCCAGTAAATCTGGTTAAGGGACGTAGCGAGCGTGTGCAATCGGACATTGCCGGGCCCATTTGTGAGAGCGGTGACTTTCTGGCCCGCGACGCCGTGCTGCCCGCAGTCGCACCCGGCGAGAACCTTTGTGTTCTGGATGCCGGCGCATATGGCATGTCATTGGCGTCGAACTATAATACTCGCCCGCGCGCGGCTGAGGTTCTGGTGGATGGCACTCGCGCCCGCCTGATTCGCCGACGCGAAATCATCAAGGATTTGCTCCAACAGGAGGCCGCCTGCTTATGACTGATCTCAAGGCCCTGGCCTACGAATTTCTGCACGAAGCCCAACACACGCTCAAGAGCGATGGGTACCTCAACCCAACGGCCATCGTCATCACGCCTGACGAAAATCTGATCTTCGATATTGAGTTTGAGACGGAAGAAGAACGCGACGAGATTTACTCTGAGATGATGGATGTCGCCCAACAGAAAAACGCCGGAGCCATTATCACAGTGAATGACGTGTTTCCAGATGACGCTGCAGGCTCTCCCGTTCAGCTTCAGGGTGACGGCTGGGGCCAACTGGCCGAATCGCCTACCGAAGCCATCATGATTACCGTCTCCGGCAGCGGCTTTGATACCTGGAGCCTGATCTGCTCTTACTTCCGCCGCGAAGATCTGGTCAACTTTCATCCGGCTAGAGAGATGCGCAACCCCGGTGGCGAAGTGGAATTGCTGGGCGACTGGACTGGCAAGGCTGGGGCAGCGTGAGGAGCGGTAGTTGGTAGTTGGTAGTTGGTAGTTGGTAGTTGGCCGTTGGCAATGGCTCAGTCGTTTCTCGAGCAATAGCCTCGTGTTGATTTTCGTTTTTGAATAAATTCTAAACTGCCTCCGATTATTTTCTGGTTTATCGACAAAACGAAATACCAATTACCAAATACCTGTCCTCCCCGCATCAACACTGATTTCCCCCAACATTTTCACATTTGCCAAAATGGCAAAAACCGCGCCCCACCCGCATGGATATTGATCTTCAGTAATCGCCTGCACTGATTTCTGGTAGTGCCCTGTGGACGCTCCGCAAGCTGCTGATTATGCGAGAGTTATAAACGCAAGAAACTATTTGACTTAAAAATCAAAGCGCGTAAATTCACAATTGTTCTTTGACATTACAAAGTTTTCCCGGTTGGCGGCGAGTCCGGGTCCCAAGCAAGGTCACCTCGCAACAGCGCAAGCTGTTAAGCGACGGAGGGCCGGTAAGGGTCTATTCAGCAAACTGCTGGTTGAGGAGAACGTGAAATGTTTAAAGGCAAAGATAGAAGCCCCGAGGTGTTGACCGATTTACCCGGTTGGCGGTAAGCCCGGAGCCCAAGCTTCAGCGTAAGCTGATTAAAGATCGCACTTTGTTGAGTTTCGCAAGGAACTAGGACAGGGAAAGCTGGTCGGCAAGGGTCTATAGCGAACCGCTGGGCGAGGTGAATGGGTCAACCACAAAACTCGGGGCTTCTTATTTTTTGTCTTTAATCCCGAGCGCAGCGAGGGATGGCTACAGTCATCCATGCTTTAAAGATGCATGTCCGCCGAAAGGCGGCTTTTTTATTGAGCCGATTACGCTGTTGGCGAAAGATTAGTTTCAGCGATGAGCGATGCTTGCACTTGCGCTATGCCTGAATGGCAATAGGGATCCCTCGCTAAGCTCGGGATTTAAAACAAATTATTCCAGCCCGCCATACACCAGCTTGCCGCCCAGGAACGTTGCTTCCACTTTCACATTCTTGATGGCCGCTGGCGGAATCTTGAAAATGTCATCTGAGAGAACCACAAAGTCCGCCAGCTTGCCCGGCTTGATCGATCCCTTCTCTTTATCCTGAAATTCCGCGTACGCCGAGCCCATCGTGTATGCCTCAATGGCTTCTGTCACTGTCAATTTTTGTTCCGGTACCCAGCCGTTGGGATTCTTGCCGTCGAGCGTCGCGCGTGTCACTGCCGCATAGACGCTCCACATCGGACTCAAGGGCGCGACGGACCAATCGGTGCCAAAAGCCAGCCGCACACCGTTTTCCAGGAACGTCCGGAACGCATAAGTACGCTTGATGCGGTCCGGGCCGATGCGGGTTTCGGCCCAGCGTCCGTCGTCGATGGCGTGATATGGCTGCACGGAAGCGATCACGCCCAGCCGCGCATATCGCGCAAAATCTTTGGCCGCCATATGCTGCGAATGTTCAATACGCCAGCGCCGGTCACGTTTGCCATTGGTCTTCTCGATCTGGGCAAACATGTCCAGCGTCATGGCAATGGCGCGATCGCCGATGGCATGAACACAAAGCTGCAATCCGGCGGCGTCCGCGCCTCGAAGCCTTTGCTGCATGGCCGAGACAGGGTGCATTTCATCGCTCAAAAGGCCGTGAGAGCTGGGCGCATCGGTATAGGCGTCAAAAAAATACGCGGTCTCTGAACCCAATGATCCATCGGCGTAGCCTTTCACCGCCCCCATACGCAGGAATGATGTACCGAAGGCGCGCCGGATCCCCATCTTAGCCTGGTCTTTCCAACCAGTTTCCATTGGCGCAGCGTAGATTCTAACTGTGAGTGCGCCTTGCTCCTGCAACTCTGCGTAGGCTTTCACGTCGTCATACGTGGGGTTCATATCCTGCACGCTGGTCACCCCGAGGGAAGCCGCGTGGTCCAGCGCCTGATGAATTGCCCGCATGCGATGGGACGCCGTCAGAGGCGGCATCACTTTGTTCACCAGTTCCAGCGCTGCATCTCTGAGCACTCCCGTGGGATTGCCCTGTACGTCGCGGACAATCTGGCCGCCTGCGGGGTCTGGGGTCTTGGCAGTGATACCAGCCAACCGAAGCGTGACCGAGTTCGCGAGAGACTCATGCCCGTCGTAACGATTGACCCACACCGGCGTTTCTGGCGTGACTGGATCAATGAGTTCCTTGGTTGGAAGATTCGCTGGCGACCACTTCTGCTCGTCCCAATCTCCACCAACAATCCACTCGCCCTTGGCCGCGGTCTTCACACGATCGCCAATCTTGCGCGCGAATTCCTCCGGCGAGGCTGCATCTTTCAATTGCACATCCGAAAGATGATCTCCGCCGTCCACAAAATGCACGTGAGCATCGTTGAAGCCGGGGAGCAGCAGCTTGCCTTGCGCGTCCAGCACTTTGGTTTGCGGTCCGTGCCATGTATCCACTTCCGCCGCGCTACCGACTGCCACAATGCGCTCCCCCAGCACAGCCAGCGCTTCGGCGTGAGGACGGGTTTTGTCGACCGTCCAGATTTTCGCGTTCGTAACAATAAGGTCCGCCGCGGGTTTGGTCTGCGCAGGCGCAAAACGTACAAGCAGCAAGACGAACAATCCCGCTGACGCGCGACGCACAGTCATCATGAAAGCCCGCCTCATACGCTATCTTTCTCCCCATTTCAACTTCGTCCGCAGGACGTCAAAAAACGACCGTCCGGCGACCTTAAATAGTTTCACGTTGTATTCTGACTTCTTGCAGATCACCACATCATTGTCCACCAGCGCCGTTCCCACCTGACCATCCACGGTCAGAAAAGCTTGTTCTCTGGTGACCAGAATCCGGGCCTCAATGATGGCTGTGTCTTTCACCACAAGGGGCCTGTTGGTCAGAGCGTGGGAAGCAACGGGAGTAATCACAAAAGCCGCCACGTCCGGCGAAAGTATGGGGCCGCCTGCGGCCAGCGAATAGGCCGTTGATCCCGTGGGGGTTGAGATGATCAAACCGTCGGCTTTGTAATTTGCGACGAAGATGCCATTCACGCGGACGTCAAAATCCGTAATGCGGGCCACCGCGCTCTGGTTCATCACAACTTCATTGAGCGCATCATGCGTTGCCACGCATTTACCATCGCGCAGCACCTGGCAGTGCAGCATGGGACGCAGACTCAACTCAAAAGACCGCCCTGTATCCACTTTTTCCAGCGCCTGTTCGATCTCGTCCTGCTTGACTTCCGTCAGGAAACCCAGCGAGCCCAGGTTGACGCCGAGGATTGGAATCTCTGCGCGCGCCACGCAACGCGCAGTAGAAAGCAACGTGCCGTCGCCTCCCAGGACAATCACAAAATCGGGCGCGACACCGGCCAACTCTTCCCTCTCCGCCGGTTCGCAGTCAGGGCAGAACTCACGCGTGGCCGCATCAGCGGTAATGGCGTAGCCATGGGCGCGAAGCCAGCTAGCGACCTGGATAACGACCTTACCCAGTTCTGGCTTGCCCTGCTTGGAGATAATGGACGCCTTCTTCATCAGAACGCTTTCTTCATCAGAATTCAGTGTGCAACAGAAATTCGCGGTTGCCTTCCATACCGAGGATGGGAGATTCCATCAATTCTATGTTCTTGCCGCCCAGCTCTTCCACTTTTTGCCAGACCTTCCTCACCGCGCCCTGCTGCGCACCTTCATCTTTCACGATGCCACCCTTCCCCACCAATTCGCGACCTACTTCAAACTGCGGCTTGATCAGTATTACAGTCTCACGTTGCGCGGTCTCCGACCGGGCCGAGGTGGAAGCCAGCACCGCGGGGAGAACGAGTGTAACAGAGATAAAAGAAACGTCGATGGCAATGAAGCTGATCGCAGCACTCGCGCGGGCTGAGGCTAAATTTTCCTGCGTAAGATAACGCGCGTTCGTTTTTTCCAGCAGCTTTACTCTGGGATCAGAGCGCAAGCGCGCATGAATCTGCCCGTATCCGGTGTCAATGGCCAACACCTCAGCCGCGCCGTGCTGCAACATACAATCGGTAAAGCCACCAGTAGAAGCGCCAACATCCATGCATGTTCGCCCGGTCAGATCAATTTTCCAGTCGCGCAGCGCTGCTTCTAGCTTGAGTCCGCCTCGACCTACATATTTCAGATCGTCGCCGAGCAATCGTATTGCGGCAGCTGGATCGACGCTGGCGCCGGCTTTCTCAATTTTTTGTTCGTTGACCAGCACGCGACCGGAAAGGACCATCGCCTGTGCGCGCTGGCGCGAAGGAACCAGCCCGCGTTCCACCAAAAGCTTGTCAATGCGCACCTTCATCATGGCCATTGTATGTGGGCGAGGCAAGAGCGGCCTAGAATCCGATACAAGCGGCGGCTTCCCAAGGGAAGGAGACACACAGTTAAGATTTTCGTGGAGCGTCGGTCGCTGATAGTACAGTTTCAATCGGTGCGATGCAATATGTTGCATTAGAAGATTAGAAGATCACAAATCTGCGAGCGTGATTTATTTTCCCAGCGCCTATCCCCTCGCACCGTTCCCAGTGCAAAGCGTCAAAACATGCAGCTTTGTTGTCTCATGTGAATAGCTCCTGCGGTTTTCCACATTCTTTTTCACTGAATTGTTGAAAAGCGGTAAGAATTAATGGAAGCAAATTTGCGCAGCGGTGCTGTGAAACGATCTCAGCAAATCAAAAAGTTCTCATGCGGTAGAATGGTTCTCGGTCATGCCCCGCAAAAAGAAGAATAAACTCGCCGCCACCGCCCGGAAGCGCACAGGCAAAAGTTCCAAGACAAAAACTCAATCCGCTCGTAAGGCTTCGGCGAAGAAGCAAAAGTCGGAAAGCGAAGTCCTGCCGGTTCTGAACTCAGACAAACTGAAAGAGCTATACGCCGTTATGGTGAAGTGCCGCCTGCTGGCTGAACACGTGCAAAGCATCCAGACTGCAAAACAGAGGCCATGCCGTTCTGTTTCCGGCTTTGAGGCTGCGCTCGTCGGCGCGGGCGCTCATCTTCATGCGAAGGATTCCATTGCTTTGGAGCACGGAAGCTTTGTCGCAAGCCTGATCAAGGGGACGCCGCTGAATTTAATTCTTGCGCGAACCAGAGTACAGCCAACCGGCAATGGTACTGGTAAATCCGCGTCTCCAAAGAAAGACGGCGACACGGGAACTCTCAGCATGGACACAGTTTTGCTGCTTGCTGCTGAGATGAAGAGCAAGAGCACAGTAACCTTGATGTTTTGTACGCAGCATCCTGAGACGCTTCTTTTTGATTCCGATGCCATGGCTGTTGCGGCCACACAGAAACTACCTCTGGTGTGCCTGGTTGAAAGCAATCTTGATTCCCGCCTGGAATTGCCAAACCAAAATGCGTCAGGGCCTTATATAGCTGCTGATGCCTCTTTCTATCCCAGAATTCCCGTGGATGGTTGCGACGCAGTCGGCGTGTTTCGCG